>JANYLA010000089.1 GCA_025361485.1 Bacteroidales bacterium | reverse complement strand
GATAAGAATGTAAACCGGGATAAAGACCATGTAGAAGTAACAGCTAGCAGCTAGCAACAGAATCCACCGTGCTCGGTGCGGTAGAACAAAGTATAGCGTTGTAACAACGACAAAGAAAAGAACGAAATTTATGGAGTTAAAGAGCATCTAATGATTTTTTTTCAGTTATAACTAGAAGTATATATCCCAACACGGCCCCCACCAAGTACCCAATAAAATCGAAAGGATTAAAAGTGCTACCCATTAATGCTCGGATAACGAAATACTCTCGCAGGCTATCTATGAATGGTGTATGAATTAATTGCGTAAACTCTATAGCACTTGTAGCTAAAAAGACCCAAATACTCAACTTTAGGTTTGAGAACTTTGGGAAAATAATTGAAAAAAACAATATCCAGAATAAAACATAAATAACTCCGCCTAGATGGTTGTGAATAAATTCGGAGGCGATACCGGAGTAAAACTTGGTCGCAATTCCGAGTGCAAGTAATAGAACGCTGATGACGCGGATTAGAAGGAATTTCACAGATTATAAATTAATAAACCTCTTTTTGAAAGACAAAAGACAACCGAGCGGAGCGAGCTCGACGAAGTCAAAAGTAAAAAGACAAAAGTTTAGCCATAGGAATTGTTTTAGTTTTTAACGTTTTCTTTTGAATTCATGGTCTAGATTTTTGAACGATTGAACCTAGTATTTTTTTAGTTCCTCGGATTCATTTATTAGATAATCGACTTCGGAGGTATTTACATCGTCGACTGTTCTTTTAATAATTCTAAGCCAATAATTTGATTCTCTCATTTCTCGTAAAGAAATTCTGACCTTATTTGTAAAATCTGCTTTCGATGATCCTCCCTGAGACTCTTTACCCTGTCAAATAAGATTTGAGCCTGTTTCTTATAAACATCTTTCCGTAATGGGTTTTCAAATACTTCTCACGATGTAGCGCATCCTGCTGTGATTGGCATGCTTCGAAATATATTAACTCTAGAGGTCTTCGTTGTCGAGTTGATGGAACTTTCCCAAAATTGTGAGCCTCAAATCTTTGCTTCAAATCATTTGTGTAGCCAACATAAAAATTATTATCTATCGTGCTTCTTAGTACATACGTGTAATAAAAACCTTCGATCATTTTGAAGCAATTTGACAGGGTGAATAATTCGCTCCTGAAGATGTTGCTGATTTTGATAATTGTAGTCGAATAACTTTGTTTTCAGGAGTATATGGAATTGTTTTTAAAAACTTTATTACTCTTACTGCAAACTCAAATAACCTTTCACACAAATCTTTTTTCTTTTCTTCCACCTTTGTCTTTCGCCTTTTGTCTTTTATCTTGTTTTTTGTCAGTGTTCAATAATTCCATGCCACTTATTCGATAATTTTGCGTTACCCATAATCAACTTGAGCACTCGCCATGAGGTATTGTCAACTTGATAATCGACAGGAATGGCCTTTATCTTATTGTTTTTATGCTCCTCAATGGCTAAATCGATTGAAACTAGAACAATATCGGGATCAAAACCGGTTAAAATTATTGAGCCTGTATCCTGCGCCTCGGGGCGTTCCATGCTTTGGCGGAGAGAGATGGCGGGAAAGAGAGCGGCCTACTCCTCTCTAATAATAGTCCAGAATCCGCCCTTTGCTGGACCAATGCGTTTAATTAAGTTTTGGTTTTTTATTTTATCAATATCGCGAATGATTGTCCGTCGGGTAACATTAAGTTTTTCAGCAAGCTGATCAATTGAAATAGTGTTATTCAATCTTATTTCATTAATAATCAAATCTATTCTGTTTTTAGTGACATTATCAGTGACATTATCAGTGACATTATCTACGACAGTCTTGCTTTTTAGAAATGTTATCTGAATCCCACCAGCATACTCCTCAAGAATAGGCGCTGGTAAGCCAGCAATTTTGCATGCGTTAAGTATTTTCGTAATACCCCTTCCCCATACTTCGATATATCCTGCTTTGAAAAAAAGTTCAGCAATATTTTTATTTGCAGGGCGAGAGGGGTGTTTCTGCATTAGGATTTCAATGGTTATGTCTTCAGGTAGTTTGCCCGGATTCCAAAGAATTAGCTTATCATTGTACACGCTCATTTGAATAGGAGCACCTGTGTAATCCTTGTGAACTATAGCATTGAGTATTGCTTCGCGCAATGCTTCTTCGGGATACTCAAGTTCTTCTATTCGCTGTAATCCTTGGTAACGAATAGGTGAAACTAGGTATTTGGACTTTAAAACCTCAATCACCCGATCAGCCATGGTAAGTAAATTCTCCTTCACAACATCCTGAAAAATGAGATCGTGATCGGCCACACCAAATCTTCCTATTTTAAAGTATGCCGCAGTAAAATGCTTTAAAGGGTTTTTGCCAAATACTAGCAATGCCGCATTTTTGGGCTTATTGTTTTCGTTAAGCAGGTTTAAATTTTGAAGTGTGCCTTTAATATCGTTAGGATTTACATCTGGTGAAATTCTATTGCTATCAAGCGCCTTACGAACAAAGAGATGAATAGTTGTAGAATCAATTTCTGCAATTGCTGCACTATCTGGGCTAATACCATCCCATGATCGCCCCATTTTCTTAAGTAAAAAGTCATGAAGAGCGATACCTTTGAGTTCCTGTTTTGTGCTGCCACTGCGGTAGTAAAACACACCATGATACGAAACGGGCAGATTACTTGGGCTAACAATGATTTCGATAAAGTATTTTTTGTTCTTAATACGTAAATTTGTTTCAATTACTAAGCCCAAATGTTGAACTACCTTATTGGGAATTTCCTCCATTAGCCGTTTTTGATCATCAACCCCAACAATATGCCCCTTATCATCAATACCAATCAATAACTTTCCTCCATTGGCGTTGGCAAAGCCGCAAATCCATTTTAGGTATTCGTCGCGCCATGTGGTCTTGTACTCAATATTTTGGGATTCGGTCATTCGCCGTTGGTGTCAATTCTAGTACTACTCATTTATTCCATGCCACCGATTAGAAAGTTTGGTGTTGCCCATGATCAACTTGAGCACTCGCCATGAGGTATTGTCAACTTGATAATCGACAGGAATGGCCTTTATCTTATTGTTTTTATGCTCCTCAATAACTAAATCAATTGAATCTAATACAACATCGGGATCAAAACCCGTAAGGATTATTGAGCCTGTATCCTGCGCCTCGGGGCGTTCCATGCTTTGGCGGAGAGAGATGGCGGGAAAAGATAGTATTGCTGACTCCTCGCTTATCGTTCCACTATCAGAAATGGTGCATAGTGCATGCCGTTGCAGGTGAACGTAGTCGAGAAATCCAAAGGGCTTGAGGAAACGAATTAAAGCTGAAGGCTGAAGGCTAACGGCTGAAAGCTGTTCAAGCCTTTTCCGTGTTCTTGGGTGTGTCGAAACAATTACCGGAAGTTTATATTCGTCGGCAAGATTGTTTAGAACAGTTAGTATTTTACGAAGGTTATCGGGGTTGTCGACGTTTTCCTCTCTATGCGTTGAAACCAAAAAATAGCGGTTAGCGGTTAGTGATAAACTGTCGAGTACTTTTGATGCGTCGATTTTGGGTTTGTAGTAGTCGAGGACTTCTTTCATCGGACTACCAGTTAGATAGATTCGGCGATGTAGTAATCCTTCTGAAAGCAAATGATTCCGGGCATGTTCGGTATAAACCAAATTGAAATCGGCAATATGATCGATAATCCTACGATTTACCTCTTCGGGTACATTAAAATCAAAGGAGCGATTCCCTGCCTCCATGTGGAAGATTGGTATGTGCATTCGCTTGGCTATATAAGCAGAGAGACAGGAGTTGGTATCACCTAGGACAAGGAGTGCATCGGGCTTCTCGAGCTTTAGAATCTCTTCGGTTTTGCGAAGGATGTCGCCAACGGTGGCTCCTAATGATGAGGTATCAACATTTAAAAAATGGTCGGGTTTGCGAAGTTCCAGCTCATTCCAGAATATCTCATTCAACTCGTAGTCGTAGTTCTGACCGGTGTGGACGATTACCTGGGTGAGGTGCTGGTCGAGTAACGACATTACTCTTGATAACCTGATGATTTCAGGCCGTGTCCCAACAACTGTCATTACTTTTAGCGTAGATTTCATATTCGAGAATTAATGGAACACAAACGACACAGATTTGACTGATTTACACAGATTAATTTTATCAGGGATTATCTGTTGCATCCGTGTCATCTGCGTTCTATTTTTATACTTTTTCAAAAAACGTATCAGGATCATCAGCATTAAATGGCTCATTGATCCAAAAGATGGTATAAAGATCGTCGGAACCGACGTTAATGATGTTATGTGTGTACCAGATGGGCATATCGACAAAAGATGGTTTGTCACCATCAAGATCAAAGATCAATACCTTATCCGTTCCTATTCTTCGTAGCTCGATACGAGCCTTTCCCTTGATAACCGCAAATCGTTCAGCCTTTCGGGTGTGATAGTGGTTTCCTCTAGTGATGCCGGGTTTTGTGGTTGAAAATGAGATTTGACCTCCGCTATTCAACTTAACGGTCTCAACAAACGTCCCACGTTCATCGATATTCATCTTCAGTTGGTATGGAAAAAACGTCTGATGATCAATATAGCAAACAAAGGTGTTGAAGAGATTTCGTTCAAATTGATCATTCAAGTTAGGTAAAATTCCCTTTTCAAAATAGTTCTCTTTATAACCTTGCAGCAAATTCAATATCTCTGAAACTTTTTTCTCCGATGTATACAAAATTTTCTGATTTCTGATTTCTGATTTCTGATTTCTGAGGTAATGATAGATTTCTTGATTCAATTCCCCAACATATATCAACTTCAACTCTCCATCAACTTCAATACATGGTTGCTCATTATGCGCTAGTTGATGACAAAAAGTTGCAACAACAGAGTTGTAGAAAGGGTTACCAAATGGTCCAAAAACATTGGGAATAATTAATCCTGTATAAGAAGCATTGTTGCGTTTTGCCCAGTTTTCAAGAAGTTGTCGTCCCTCAAACTTTGATTTACCGTAGTGGTTGTCTTTCTCCTCTTGAGTACTAGATGAGAACAGAATGTGAGGTTTCGAGTTTGTGCTTTCGCAGGCATCAATTAGCTGGTTTACGAGCTTTAAATTGGTGTCATAAATAACCTGAGGATCGTCATGGCGGTTCATGGCTGCTAGGTGAACAATGGCATCACACTGCTTTACGAACGATTCGAGCTTTAATTGGCTCTGAAAAAACTCATCGTTAAATGGGATAATGGTAATCTCCTCCTTCTTCAAAGAAAGAAAGTTGAACAGATGTGTTCCCATAAATCCGGATTGACCAGTGATTCCGACTTTAATCATATTTTGAGCGGTTAGCTGTTGGCTATCTATTTTTAATCTCCTCAAGCTTTAGCAACAACTTCTTTGTCCCCTCCACATCAAGTATTTTGGTATTGTGCGAGGTGTACTCCTCCATCCTAGAGACTTCGGATTCGCCTTTGGAGTAGTAGTTATCGTAGTTTAAATCCCTGGAATCGGCACTTATTCGGAAATAATTGCCTAAGTCCTCTGCCCTCAACATCTCCTCGCGATTTACCAATGTTTCAAATACCTTCTCCCCGTGTCGAGTACCAATAGTTTTTATTTCTCCCATCCCGCCATAGAGCTCTATCAATGCTTTTGCTAATGTTTCAATGGTCGATGCTGGTGCTTTTTGTACAAAGATATCGCCGGGATTGGCATGTGTGAAAGCGTATATCACCAAATCAACCGCATCTTCGAGGGTCATCATGAAGCGTGTCATAGAAGGATCTGTAATTGTAATTGGTTTATTTGCTTGTATTTGGTCAATGAAAAGAGGGATTACAGATCCTCTGGATGCCATTACATTCCCATACCGAGTACTACAAATTATTGTACCATTGGTCCCAGAAACCCGAGACTTAGCTATTGCAACTTTTTCCCCAAGAGCTTTTGATATACCCATAGCATTAATTGGATATACTGCCTTATCGGTGCTTAGATTTATTACCCTCTTTACACCATGCTCAATTGCACTATCAATTACATTCTCGGTTCCCATTACATTGGTGCGAACGGCTTCCATTGGAAAGAATTCGCATGATGGTACTTGTTTTAAAGCCGCCGCATGAAAAACAAAATCTACTCCCGACATGGCGTAATCGAGACTACGCTTGTCGCGAACATCGCCTATGTAGTATTTTACCTTTTGATTATTGTAGACGTGACGCATATCGTCCTGCTTCTTCTCATCGCGGCTAAATATGCGGATTTCCTGAATACCAGTATCAAGGAACCTACGAAGAACGGCATTCCCAAAAGAACCAGATCCACCAGTGATCAGAAGTGTTTTGTTAGTGAAGTTCATGTGAAAAAGATATTTGATTGAATCAATGGATGAGAAATGTTTAGCGTTTAGCGATATGTTGGTTGAACCCTGAACTCTGAACTTTTTTTATCTGTATTATATTTATAACTTTTTTGGGGAATTGGTGCTAATTATAACCTCCCAGCGTCCACCTTTTAAGTAAAGAACCGAATGATTTTATCTTTAAACGTTAATGGTGATTCTTCATCGTCATAGTATTCCTTTGAATACTCATAGGGGAATTGGTACCCGTACTTAAAGCCGCTCCCGTATCTATAGCCATAGTGCCTTTTAGTAACAACATCGTTTACAACCAAAGCAATATTTTTATAGGATTCGCTGATTCTCATGTTCTCAACCAAGTTCAGCACCTCCTTGTCGGAATAGTTAAATCGTACAATAAACAAAAGGGCATCGGTTAGTCGAGATACCACCAAGGTGTCTGTAACAACTGCCACAGGGGGAGTGTCAATGATAATATAATCGAACTGTTTACGAGCCTCAGCAATAAAATCATCCATGCGGGTTATTCCTATAAGCTCCGCCGGATTTGGGGGTATTGGCCCCGAAGGGGCAATAAAAAGATAGTCGTATTTTGTTTTAAATATAACGGCGTTAAACTCATCTTTACCAATTAGGTAAGTGCTCATCCCGTTATTGGAGTTTATTCCAAAAACAGAATTTAGCTTTGGCTTGCGAAGGTCGAGGCCAACCAGGAGCACTTTCTTTCCAGTAAGCGCAATTATCAATGCCATATTCGCGGCAATAAAGGTTTTTCCTTCACCGCTAACGGTTGATGTAACTGTAATTACCTTTTTATCGGGTTCGCACAGAATGTACTGTAGATTTGTTCGGAGCCCACGAAACGACTCGGCAAGGGTTGATCGTAGATTTATTGCAACCGGGAGGTCTTCAGTAAGCTTGTTATGCCCTATTGTACCAAGTATTGCAGCTGATGTTACCCGGTGAATATCGTTTAAGTCGGTAATCTTGGTATTTAAAAAGTTTAGTCCAAAAATAATCAGTAGGGGAATCATAACGCCTGCAATAAAACCATTTATATAAATCATCTTCCTGTTTGGCTTTATAACCGTTGCGTTCTGAGGAAGTGCATAGTCGAGAATTTTATTGTCGGCAATATTCGAAGCTTTAGCAATAGCCGCTTCGGCGCGTTTTTCGTTCAGGTAAGTGTACAGCTTATTAATCATGTTAAACTCGCGCTCAAAGCCAATTAGCAACCTTTCGTTGTATGGTATTTTGCTCATCTCCTTTTCAGAATCAACCATTCGTCGATTTATCTCGCTCATAATTACCTTGTTCACTTCAGTTAGACTTTTCACCTTCTCGTCAAGCGTTTTCTTTAATGTCTCCAGTTTAAAGGAGTATGCATTCAGCCCCGGTGTTAACGGATTCGCCGATAGCTTTAGCGTTTCTTGCTCAATATATGCTTTACTCATTTCGCTAAGGATATCGGCAAGCTGCGAATCCTCAACGCCCATGGCCGAAGGAGCCACAATGTCCTTTAATTCTTTTTTTCCACTTAAATACTCTTTCAGGTAAGCATAATATCTGCTTTTAAGCTCGGCTCTCGCCCGTTCATCTTGTAGCTGTTGGACATTATCGTATATTACCGTTCCTTCCTTACCTAAATTAATTACCTTATTGCTCGATCTAAAATCCTGAAGTCTTTTTTCGGCTCTACTTAAAGAGTCGGTCATATCGGAGAGCTGCGAATCGATAAAACTTATGGTGTTTTCAGCGATTCTATTCTTTTCATCGAGCCCCATTTGGATATAAGCCTGCATAAGAGCATTCAGGTAATCAGCCTCCTTTTCGGGAACAAAGCCTGAAGAGGTAAGAATTAAAATTGATCCTTTTTTGTCGTTGAGATCGATGGAAACCTTGCTTTTATACGAATTTGCAAGCGAGTTGAGGGTGTTAATGGTAAAGTAGAACTTGCTTCCAATCGGATAATTTGAAATAAAATCAGGGTTTCTGAGCTTTAGGGTAAAGTTAAATGGCTCGCTATTGAATGGCTCGCCCCACTTTCCCTCTTTTTTAATGCCATAATTATTGTCGATTTCAACCAGATACTTTTGGTTGGATAGAATTGTAATATTTACGGGGTAACCCGCATTGTTGTTTTTTGATGAGTCGAGAATAACCATAAACGGAGAACGAGTATATAACTCCGTTTTTACAACCCCTCTTCGTCCAACGCCAATGTATGTTATATTAAATTCTTCGAGTTTTGATATGGTCAGGTAGGCCAACGAGTAGGATTTTAGAATTCCAATCTCGTTCTGTATACTTTTTGTATTCTTAACCAGTTTTAGCCCTTGGATAAGATTCTCCGCACCAGTAAAGCCCTTTGAACTCTCATCATCGCGTACAATCAACGTTGATTGAATGCTATAAACATTAACCGAATACCTGTTTACCAAATAACCAATGAATAACCCTACAAAAATTGAGAGCGCAAACCAGTACCAGTTTGAAAGCACCAAAAACAGATATTTTTTTATATCCAGCGTATCTTCCTCTTGGGGTGGATAATCGGGTCGTTGGGGTTGGTAGTCCATATTATTCCAAATTTCTTATTCCTTGTTTCTTATTTCTAGTTGCTTCGCCAATTCTATTGATATTCCAATTTACGCATATGTTTGAGAAATTAGGAATCAGAAAAGTTTTTTCTTAATTCCTTTAAATTCAGATTTTAATAAATAGTTAATGAACCCTGCGATCCTTGGAGCAAGAAGCAAGCAGTCATCAGTTAATTCTTTATGCTTTGTTTCATCAATATGCCCTGAATCAAAAGCTCTATGAAGTTGTGATCTTGTTTCGCCTAACGATGCCTTCGCAATGGATAAGAACTGAATGAACTCTTTATTTCCATCCCGCTCAAATCCTTCAGCAATATTATCCATTACCGATCCGCTTGATCTTAGAATTTGATCTTTTATCGAAAAATCTTTTGAGAGACTTGTGTTTTCAGTAATCCAACGGATTTTATGACACAGTATTCGTGCATCTTTCCAAATTTCCAGATCTTCGAATTTAGTAATTGCCATGTGTGTTGCTGATTCCTAATTTCTGGTTGCTGATTCCTAATTGCTCCGCCAACTCGATTGCTCTTGGTATTTACGATACTTTTTGAGGAATTAGAAATTAGGTATTATCTACCTCTGTAAATCAATTAAAAATACAAGTTACAAGAATAGTTATGAAATAAGAAATCAGGAATAATAAATTGTTTTTCACAGCTTCGCTTGGTCAGTCACAGGAAACCTGCTAGACAAAGCCATTGGTAGCTGAGTTTTAATCGTTTTATAATTAGATTAAAAAATATTCTAATCTATTTCAAAACCAGTAAAAACGGGATATACATTAAACAATACACAAAACTCAACACAAATATAACAATTGATGGTAGATTATTTCACAACCGCCGATAAAATCAGGGGTTGAAAACAATGATTTTGATCAATTATTAAACAACTATTTAAGAATATAGCTCAATAGTAATAAAGTGGTGCTAACAATGGAAAGGGAAATTGCAATGTTTGGAGCGTTCATGCTGAAAAGTTTTCCTTTGCGGGGTTCAACAACAAGAATGTCGTTGGGAACGAGGTAGTACGCCTCAGAGAATAGTAGGTTCTTGTCCTGGAGGTTAACCCGAATGGTTTTAATCCCACCCGGCGTTTGTCGTAAAAGGAGCACATTGGTTCGTTGTGCAAAATCGGTAAGATCGCCAGCAAGGCCGAGGGCTTCAAAAATAGTAAGATTATCTTTTAGGTTTGTTTTAACCCCCGGACTTCTTACCTCGCCCAGTATGGTAACCTTATAGCTAAGTAGCTTAACCACAGCAATCCCATCCTTTAAATACTTTTCGGTTTGAGATTGGATTAAATCGCGACATTGGTTAATTGTAAACTCTGCAATCTTTAACTTCCCGAGTACTGGTAGCTGAACAAACCCCGAATCGCTAACAGAATATCCATAAAGATAATTAGTCGACTCACTCATAAACAGGCTTGATTGAATAGCGCTACCCATTCCACGGTTATTAAAAAGATTTGATACGATAGGATCCTGAGTAATAATCTGGATGTATAAAACATCTCCTGCTTTAAGTGTGTATTGAGGTATGCTCGGTGTTTTTATGTTTTCGTTGCTAATGTTATTATTGATATAAAGCAGCTGTGCGCGTTTGTTGCAGGATGAGAGCAGTCCAATTGCCGCTACGATAAGTATTAAATATCTTTTACTCATGTTAATCCTATTCATTTAAAACAAAAGTAGGGAAAATTGTTGAGAGATGAGTGGTGAGAGGTGAGAAATGAGAGATGAGTGGTGAGAGATGAGAAAAATTATGGGCACCATTTATCAGAATTATTGATGATTGATATTAACATTTTTCGAACCTCATCATAACCATTTGTTAATTCAATGTGCTGCGATGTGGTTATATACTTTGAATCCCTTGAATAATCCAACCATACTTCAGTTTCATACTCTTCGCCTAATGAGTCTGATAATTTACTTACAAAAGATTTAACATATCGTTTTTTTGCCCATGCTTCAGCAATATTTGATGTAACAGATCTTGACGATCTTCTTATTTGATCAGTTAAAAAGTATTTTTCTTCTTTTGGAAATGTTTTATAAATTTCAAATATTTCCATAGCCAGCTTATATGCTTTCTGGTAAACTAACAAATCTTTAAAGCTATTTATCTGACTCATTTTTATTTTTTTTTCTCACAACTCAAAACTTATCGCTCAACTCTCTTCGCTAATTCTCGTTAATTTGATACAAAAATCGTTTGATGCTTTTCTTCGGGGTTTTCTCAAACTCCTCGGGGTAAAGCCTAATTTTAGTTACTTGGCTATAGGAAGGTAGGCTTTTATTCACCTCAACCCGATGCTTTTCCATTATGGATTCAATATCGGCGGTTACCAGCTTTGACTCGTCGGCTGCATCCAAATCGGGGTAAACCAAAGCGATTAATCGATTCTCCTTTTCAATGATTAGCGATTCCGTTATAAACGATAAATTATTGAATCGAGCCTCGATCTCTTCAGGATAAATATTTTGTCCGCTAGGACCGAGAATCATGCTTTTGCTACGTCCTCGTATAAATATAAAACCATCGCTGTCGATAATGCCGAGATCTCCGGTATGCAACCAGCCATCAATGATTGTGTTGCGAGTTGCATCTTCGTTCTTGTAATAACCTTCCATTACATTTTCACCTCGAATTAAAATTTGTCCGGCTTCTGTCTCTGGGTTTTTCGAATCTATTTTAATTTCAAGGGTTGGCAAGATTAATCCGCATGATCCTGCTTTTATATTTTTCCATCCGGTGTAGGAGATCAGCGGGCCACACTCAGTCATCCCATAACCAATGGTATAGCGAAAGTTTATTTTGCGTAAAAATTCTTCAACCTCTTTATTTAGCGGTGCTCCACCAATAACTATTTCAAGAAAGTTGCCACCGAATACATCGGTGAGCTTGGTGTTTATCTTCTGATAAAATTTTTTATTTAGAAAGGGTACATTGATTAACAGCTTCATCGCTGGTCGATTCAGAATGGGAAGAATCTGCTTCTTGTAGATTTTTTCGATGATTAAGGGTACTGCTAAAACTAATCTTGGTTTAATCTCCTGGAATGCTTGAAGAATAATCTTTGGCGATGGTGTTTTTGTTAAAAAAGTGATGTGGCAGCCAATCGAAAAGGGCAACAAAAACTCGAATGCAGCGCCATAAGCATGGGCCAACGGAAGAAATGAAACAACTCGATCTTTAGGAATCAGTCCTATATTATTTCTTCCAAAATCAACATTCGCAACTAAACTATTGAGCGAAAGCATAACCCCCTTCGAAAATCCTGTTGTACCCGATGTATAGCTTATAACGCCAAGGTTTGAGTTTGGTATTTCAGGGTAAGAGATCGCCTTTGGGCTTAACCCCTTCTGTTCGACCTCAATTGTTTTAATCAATTCCTGATATTTGTGCCCCGCTTTATTATCTCTATTAACTAGAAGTGAATTGCTATCGATAGAGAATACAGCCTTTAGATGATGCATTGATCGCTCCTCAAGGTTATCCCAAATGGAGTCACCAGCAAAAAGCATTACCGAATTGGAGTGATTTACGATATGGTGTATATCATCGGTGGCAAAATCGGCAAGAATAGGAACAATAACCGCTCCGTAGGAAATTGTGGCAAGGTAAGTCACTGCCCAGCTGGAGTTGTTCCTCCCGATTAGCGATATTTTATCGCCTTGTTTAATCCCCCATACATCGAAGATTTTATGAAGCCTGTGAATTTGCTGAGCAACTTCTTGGTATGAAAGCGTTTTACCCTGATAGTCGGTAAATGCAGGTTGATCCCAATTCTCCTGAATGCTCTTCTCAATATACTCTTTAATGTAATTGATTTTCATCATGGCCGTAAGGGATTGGGTTTGTAAGCAAGTTATAGAATTCTTAACCGCTAAGGGCACAAAGTGCTCACTAAGTTCACGAAGAATGCCTCGTGTCTTTTGTGAAAGGCTTTGTGTCCCTGCCTACCGACCGGCAGGCTTTGTGGTTAGGTTTTTCTACTTATTAATTTTGTGATAATTGATATAAAAATCGCTTGATGCTCTTTTTTGGCGTTTTTTCGAACTCCTCGGGGTAGAGCTTTACTTTGGTTATCTGACAGAAAGAAGGAAGGACCTTATTTATCTCAACCCGATTGGTTTCTATAACACGCTCAAGATCTTCGTTTGAATAACCCGCCTTATCGGCCGCATCAAAATCGGGAAATATAAGCGCAATGAGCTTTTTATTCTGCTCAACAACAAGCGACTCTTGTACGAATGACAGATTATTTATGCGTGCTTCTATCTCTTCGGGGTAAATGTTCTGTCCGCTTGCTCCAAGAATCATATTTTTGCTTCGACCTTTAATGTAGAGGTATCCATCTTTGTCGATTACTCCTAAATCGCCTGTGTGTAACCAGCCATCGGCATCAAAGACCTGTTTGGTTGCCTCCTCGTTTTTATAATAACCAAGCATTACATTCGCACCTTTTACAAGTATTTCACCTACCACATTTTCAGGATCGGGGGAATCAATCTTGATCTCCATATTCACAACCACCTTCCCCGGCGAATGTAAACGATTGGTTTTCCATGAATCATAGGTTATTATTGGCCCACATTCGGTCATCCCATAACCAACAGTATACCGAAAGCCAATATTGCGGAGAAACAGCTCAACCTCGGGGTTGAGAGCCGCACCGCCAATGATAACCTCGATAAAATTGTCGCCGAATACCTTGGTCAGCTTTTGCTTTATCTTGTTAAGAATCCTGCGATCGATGATAGGCACTTTAAGTAAAATCCGAAGCGATGGTCGCTTAAGCGCATCCAATACGCTTTTTCGATAAATCTTTTCGATAATTAGCGGAACAGCCAATACAACGCGGGGACGGATTTCGGCAAAGGCATCAAGAATAATCTTTGGGGAAGGAGTTCTAGTGAGAAAATGGATGTGACAACCCACTGTAAACTGAAACAAAAATTCAAATGCCGCTCCGTAGGCATGCGCAAGTGGCAATATCGATACCATATTATCGCCAGGCTTTAACGGGATTACCCCTTTGGCAAAAACCATATTGCTCCATAAACTCCTATAAGGAAGCATCACACCCTTTGAGAAGCCTGATGTTCCTGATGTATAATTAATCAACGCTAACTCTTCGGGTTGATCTTTATGGTACGAAATCATTTGAGGGGTTAACCCGTTTGGATATTTCTCCTCAAATAGCTCTTTAACTTTATTCCGAATCTCCTTAACCGAGAAAGGGGTGTTCTCGTGGAGAATCGAAAAATCGGTTAACGAAATGATACACTTAACACCGCGCATGTGCGATTCGTTAAGGTTTTCCCATATACTATCGCCTGCAAATAATACTCTAGCATCGGAATGATTAACAATATGATGTACATTATCGGGCTTAAAGTCGTGAAGAATGGGAACAAGTACGGCTCCGTAGCTAACCGTAGCAATAAATGCTACGGCCCAAGTTGATGAGTTTTTGCCGATAAGGGCTATTTTATCACCTTTCTGAATTCCTGTTTTCTCAAAGATAATGTGGATTTTCTCTATCTTTCGTGCTACATCAGCATAGGTAAGTGTTGTTCCTTGGTAGTCGGTAAAGGCGGGTAGGTCCCAGTTTTGTTTAACGCTGTCCTCAAAAAACTTGATGAAACTCTTATCCATACAGTCGCCCGTTAAAGGTTAATAATTTAAGCCAGAGAGCATTATAAATACTATTTATTGTTTTGTCATCGATCCCAAATGCAAATGTAAAAAATTTCAATTCAATAAATTTTTAAAGCACGATAAAGATAGATGTGTTTGGTTGATATAGGTGTTATGCATAAAAAGCATCTCAAAAGAAGATTCTTTTTCTTAACTTTCCCAAAACTCTTTTAATTACAAAATGAATTCTGATAGAATTGTAATCATTGTTGCTGGAGGTGCTGGATCGAGAATGGGTACGGATATTCCTAAACAATTCCTAACTCTTAACGGAAAACCAATACTAATGCATACGCTAAATGTATTTGGGAGTATTTCATCTATTACGGAGATTATTTTAGTCCTTCCCGAATCGCAGATTGACCTCTGGTCTGATTTATGTAAAAGACACAACTTCAATATCCCTCATTCCATTATAAAAGGGGGCGAAACCCGTTTCAGTTCTGTAAGCAATGGGTTGGCAATGGTTAATAATATGGATGCTTTAGTGGCAATCCACGATGGCGTTCGTCCGCTCGTTTCATCTGATGTAATTGAAAATTGTTTTGTTGCTGCAGCTCAATTTGGTAATGCTATTCCTGTTATTAAGCCAGTTGAATCGATTCGGCTCTCTGAAAATTTGAGTACCTACCCTTTCGATCGCGAAAAAGTATCGCTAGTCCAAACCCCACAAGTTTTTAAAGCATCGATCATTAAAAAGGGTTACGAAGCGAATTGGCAACCATCCTTTACCGATGATGCTTCGGTGGCAGAGTTTTCAGGAGAAACAATTCATCTTGTTGAGGGGAATCGGGAGAATATAAAAATTACTAATCTGTTGGATCTTACAATTGCTGAGGTTTTAATTAACAGCGGCAAATAAAAAAGGGGCATCAATGCCCCTTTCTTTTTCTTGAACAAAGTCTTTTATTTAAGAGTAAAATCAGCATTTCCAACTTGAATACCATCAACATAAACGGTTGCCTGATATTTACCTGCTACCAATTCACCTTTATTATCATAAAAAATACAAAGGTCGATATCTTGATTTTGGTAATCAACCTCGCGCTTAGCCGAAAAGACAATTTTTTCTCCCTGAAAATCGAAAAGATCGGTTTCTGCTTTTGCAAGGATAAACTGATCGGGACCGAGTATTCTGATGTATGCATCTCGAACACCTGCTTTTGCAATCGCATTCTCAGATAGGGTAAAGCATACACGAATTTTCTCAACCCGTCGGGCACGGGTAACCTCATTCCCTTTGCGGCTAACCGCCATGGCAACAATGCTACGGGCTTTAATTACTGAACCTTTCTCAACCTGAGTATTCAGCTCCTCGGTTTTTTGCTCAAGCTCTTTAACCGTCTTTTTAGCAGTCGAGGCCTCCTCTTTAACCTTTACATTTTCAGCAATTAGCTGTTGGTTCATGGCATTCAACGAGTCAACATCGTGGAGTAGGTCTTTCATAATAGTCCTTAGGGTTCCAAGCTCCCGCTGATACTCTTTAATTTTTGTGTAGCTGATGTTCCTCTCCGATTGGATTTGGGAGTACAATTTTTTAACCCGATCCTGTTCAGATTGAAGCTTTTGGTTTATCGAATCGTTAGTTGTTTCAAGCGATTTGTAATCGGTCATCAATCCTTTAAGGTTGCGGGTAATTGAATCCTTTTCGGAGGTAAGCATTGTTTGAATATCCTCCGAATCCTTAACCTTTTGATTGTACATCCATCCTAAAACGGCAAGAACGACAACGAGTATTACAATTAAAAACGACAGAAAAACAACCGCTTTCGATTTTCCTGCGGGGGCGTTTTCCGTTACATTATTTTCCTGACTCTCCATAATTAATTTTATTGATGATTTGGTTTCCGTAAGTTATCAATTTTTCTTCAATGGTATAATAATTAATTCTGATTTGTTAACGATTGAAAAATCTCCTCAAGCTGTTGGCCTTTTTGCTGCATGGTTATTATCGTTAACCCATGTTCCACTGCAAAACGAAATATCTCTGGTCTGATGTCCTTTTGTGTTTTTGATGATAATAACCAGGTATTTTTACCAAGCATTGTTATCTCCGAAATATCTTTTATTCTTTTAAGCACCTCTTGATTTACCGGTTCAATAAATTCAACCAGAACGGATAACCCTTTGACCGATGTTTGAGCGATTATCTCTTGAGTTGAACCATCGGCCACGATTTTGCCCTTATGGATGATAATGATTTTCTGACAAATCGCTTCAACCTCCTGCATGATATGTGTAGATAGCAGCACGGTTTTTTCTCTTCCGATATCCTTAATCAATTTTCTGATTTCAACAATCTGATTTGGGTCTAACCCGCTTGTCGGTTCATCTAGGATCAACACGCTTGGATTATGAATTAGCGCTTGCGCTAAGCCAACCCTTTGTCTGTAACCCTTCGAAAGAGATCCGATTTTCTTATTCTGCTCGTTCCCGATTCCGGTTAGCTCAATAAGCTCGCCAACCCGTTTATTCGTGCTCTTGCCAAGATGGTAAATATTTGCCACAAAGGTTAGGTACTCCTTTACATAGAGGTCGGTGTATAGCGGATTGTTTTCGGGTAGATATCCAATATCCTTTCGAATATCCGTTTCCTGATTATCAATAGTTATCCCATTCACCTCAACCATACCAGCCGATTGCGGAATAAAGCCGGTAATAATCTTCATCATGGTTGATTTACCAGCTCCGTTCGGACCAAGAAAACCAACTACATTGCCCGATTGCACCTCGAACGAAACATCATCGAGTGCCTTTTGGAGACCATACTCCTTGGTAATATTTGAAACTTTAATCGACATGGTGAGAAAGAAAAGTTATTACAAACCTAACATTTTTTTACTTCTTGTAGGATGGCTATAGATAGCCTAAAAGAATCCTTAAAAAAAGAAACCACAAAGGTCACAAAGTTCATCACTAAGAACACAAAGAATTTTCTCTGCGAACGTTGTGCCTCCTTTGAGTCCTTTGTGGTTAAAATTTTTCTGCTATTTAAAATGTAGTTTATAAACCAAATGTGGACTTGATTTTATCAACATAGTCTAACTTCTCCCATGTAAATAGTTCAACCTCTTTCTCATAGGATTTACCACCATTACCAGGTTCGGTAAATTTGGCCTTAACCTTTTGAGGAACACGTCCCATGTGCCCATACATTGCCGTTTCTTCGAAAATCGGATTTTTCAAGCCAAAACGCTTAACGATTGCGGCAGGGCGCATATCGAAAAGCCCATCGATTTTTTTTGCAATATCACCATCGGACAAGCTGACCTTTGCTGATCCGTAAGTATTTACGAATAAACCGACAGGCTGAGCAACGCCAATTGCATAGGCAACCTGAACTAAAATTTCATCGGCTACTCCAGCAGCAACAAGATTTTTGGCAATATGACGAGCAGCATAAGCTGCAGAACGGTCAACTTTTGATGAATCTTTCCCCGAGAAAGCTCCACCACCATGTGCTCCTTTTCCGCCGTAAGTATCAACAATAATTTTTCTGCCTGTTAATCCAGTATCGCCATGTGGCCCACCGATTACAAACTTTCCGGTTGGGTTAACGTGAAGGATAAAGTCATTCTTGAAGAGTTTTTGAACTCTTTCAGGAAATAGCGCAATGGTTCTTGGGATAAGGATGTTTTGAACGTCGGCTTTTATTTTTGCAAGCATTGTTTTCTCCTCATCAAAGTCATCGTGCTGAGTTGAAACAACAATGGTATGAATTCTTAACGGGTTGTTCTTATCATCATACTCAAGGGTTACTTGGCTCTTAGCATCGGGGCGAAGATAGGTCATCTGCTTACCTTCACGGCGAATTTTAGCCAGTTCAACGAGTAAGAGATGCGATAAAACAAGGGTTAACGGCATATACTCATCGGTTTCGCGGCAAGCATACCCAAACATCATTCCCTGATCGCCTGCACCCTGATCTTCCTCATTGGCCCTAACAACTCCTTGATTAATATCGGGTGATTGCTCATGAATGCTAGAAATAACAGCACATGACTCAGAATCGAAACGATACTCGTGCTTTGTATAACCAATGCGTCGAATCACCCTACGAGCAACCTCCTGAACATCTACGTATGCTTTGGTTTTAACCTCACCGCTAAGTACAACTAAGCCAGTTGTTACTAGGGTTTCACAGGCTACCTTTGAATCAGGATCTTGACGAAGAAACTCATCGAGTAACGCATCTGAAATTTGGTCGGCTACCTTATCAGGGTGCCCCTCCGAAACGCTTTCGGATGTAAATAAATATCCCATTGTTCTCTATTTAATAAGGTTAATAAACAGGAAAGGATTGTCGATTGCTAGGAGCTTTGCTCTGTTTTAGCATTTTTTTTGTGTGGTTGCAATCAGTCAAATCTTTCCACATTGTCAATAAAACAAGTGTACAAATCTAACAAAATAAGTTGATTGTTGTTCGATTTCGGATTAAGGATTTAATGTCGTTTAGTTAAAGAGTTTAACGCTAGCCTGTCCTGCGGACTATGCTAGGTTAATAAACCATCCAAATTCCTTCGGGCTTGGAAGGGTTGATTAAAAAAACGCTAACTAAACGCCATTGATTTATACATTGAAAAATAGCAATAAGCAAGGAGGGGGTTTCTGCGCTCTAGGATCGGAGTTGTACCTTAACTGTCAACTGAAACCTGTAAGCTGTCAACTAAATATACCCTTCGGTAATTCGATTCACCTGGCGATAGCTGATAACCGCAGCAAGAAATCCAAAAGTATTGGCAACCATATCCCAAATATCCGCCCCGCGATTGATCATTACAAGCTTTTGCATTATTTCAATAAACGCACCATAGCTCAACGAAATGGTTGCTGCAATTAGAATTGAATCAACAGTAACTTTTCTATAGTGCCTTTGCTTATTGTTTTCAGAGATTAATAACAAGGTGAAAACGAAGTAAAAAAAGAAGTGAACAAATTTATCGAGCTGTGGAATATCTATAAATTTAACCTTATTGATCTGATTGCCCGGAATACTGCAAAGAATCAGTATAAATGTTGCCCATACAATTGATTTCCAATGACGACTCCAGAAATTTCGCATTGTGATATTTGGTTAATAATGTGCGAAAGATAGACCTTTGGGTCGAAACAGCAAAGTTTTGATGGTAATCATTTTTTCTAACTTGAGATTTTTGATTCGGGTGATTTTATTTTCACGCCATTTGTTACCTTTGTCTATCTTTGATAGATACAATGAATACACCCGAAAAAAGGATAGTTGATTTTATCAACAAACATCACGTGCTAACATTGGCCACGAGCTTTGAAGAGGAGCCCTGGTGCGCTAACTGTTTCTACGTATATCTACCTGAAGAGAATAGCCTTGTTTTCACTTCAGATTTTGATACAAAGCATATACACCAAGCAAGTCATAATATTTACGTTGCGGGTAGTATTGTTCTTGAAACTTCGATTGTGGGCAAAATACAGGGGATTCAGTTCCAAGGCATTATTAGTGAGCCAAAGGGAGATTTTTTGGATAAGGTAAAAATGTCTTACTTAAGACGATTCCCGATTGCACTGCTTATGGATACTCATCTTTGGACATTAGATCTTACATATATCAAAATGACCGATAACCGCCTTGGATTCGGAAAGAAGCTGATCTGGAAGAAAGATCTTTTGTTCCAGAATATCAACCTTCAAAACTAACCTAAAAGCAATGATTCTTGTAACCGGAGGAACAGGGCTAACCGGCTCACATCTTCTTTTTGAACTTACCAATCAGGGTCATACTGTTAAGGCCACCAAACGCGCAAATTCTTCGGTTGATTTTGTCCGAAAAATATTTTCCCTTTATACCCCAAAACCCGATGATTTACTAAAATTCATTGAGTGGATTGATGTTGATTTGCTCGACTTCTCCGCTTTAGTTAATGCAACTAAAGGCGTTGATACGGTGTACCATACTGGTGCAGTTGTTTCGTTTAATCCTAAAGATGCACAGCTAATCAACGAAACCAATGTTCGAGGAACTGCAAATGTTGTTGATGCTTGTGTTCAGAATGGAGTAAAAACCCTTTGCCATGTAAGTTCTATTGCATCATTAGGCCAAGCAAACGAGCAGGGAGTGGTTGATGAAACGTGCATTTGGTCAAAAATTAAGGGAAAAAGCGCCTACGCAAAAAGTAAATTCTATGGTGAAATGGAGGTGTGGCGCGGAGCAGAGCAAGGTTTGAGGGTTATAATTGTAAATCCTTCGGTTATTCTAGGAGCCGGACGATGGAATTCGGGCAGCGGACAGCTTTTCAATCGTGTTTCCAAAGGAATGCCATTCTACACCAACGGAGTAACAGGTTACGTTGATGTTCGAGATGTAGTAAAAGCAATGGTTTTGCTGACCAACAATCTTGAAATTAAAAATGAACGGTTTATCTTAAACTCGCAAAACCTCAGCTATAAAGATGTTTTCACTGAAATTGCGCAAAGCGTTGGAAAAATACCTCCACGATTCGAAATTAAACCATGGATGCTAAGTTTAGCTTATCCTATTATTAAAATTCTTGGAACCATCGTCGGAAAAGGTGCTGTCGTGTCGCGCGAAAATTTAACTTCTGCATTTAGTAGTACTTTCTACTCCTCCGAAAAAGTAAAAACACAAATTGCCTTTTCATTTACCCCAATATCTGATTCCGTGAAGTTTATCGGAGAAGTATTTCAAAAAAAGATTTTATTATAACGCTTCCAAGCACTCGGTCGGGACTAATTATAGCGCTCTTTCCTTTTTTGGTAGTACGCGTAAGCGATAAATCCAATCCCAGCCAGCACAAGTGGGATACTTAACCACTGTCCCATATTTAGACTCATCGATTTCTCAAACTCAACCTGTGGCTCCTTAATAAACTCAATAACAAATCTTGAAAAGAATACTCCAATAAGAAATAGTCCGAACAGCACGCCTTGCTTAGGTTTAAAGTTTGATTTATTATACACTAGATATAGAATTACAAAGATGATCAGATACATAAACGCTTCATAAAGCTGGGTTGGATGCTTTGGAAATATTTCACGCTTCCGTTCAAAAACAAAACCCCAAGGAAGACTTGTTTCAACACCATAAATCTCAGAGTTCATGAGGTTTCCAATACGAATTAGGAATCCTGCTAGTGCAACGGTAACAACCAATCGATCCATAACGTATGTCCACGATACCTTCCATTTACGACTAAAAAGGAATATTGCAGTAATAATACCAACGGCAGCTCCGTGGCTAGCCAATCCTCCTTGCCAAATTTTGAGAATATCAATTGGATGACTTAAGTAATCTGCAGGTTGATAGAAAAGACAATGGCCAAGCCTTGCACCAACAATTGTTCCTATTGCGGTGTAAACCGTTAGCGAATCGAGAAAATCTTCGGGTAATCCTTCTTTCTTAACGAATCGGTTGAAAATCAAATATCCAAGATAAAACGATAACGCCCATAAAACGCCATAGTAACGAATGGCAAAATTTCCAATGCGAAAAATTTCAGGGTTTACATTCCAGTGTATCGTTGCTAGTATCATCTCTTTTAAAATATTTTATTTATAACTTTTTGGTAAATATAGTATATAGAGTTGAAATTAAAGCTACGGATCTATTCCTATCAATAAAAAGCACCGCCAATAACCGACGGTGCAATGCTTAATAAACAACAATAGTTGATGTCGTTTCTAAAAACGATTGAGCCAGCGATATCGACGAACAGTATCTCCCAGCTTATAGCCAATCATTATTTCGTGCGATCCAAATCTACCGAGGGTTGACGCATCGTTAAAACTTTGGTCGAAGGCGTATCCAAATGTAAATTTCTGATATCGGGCACCAAACATCATAACCATAGCACCGGTGGTTCGAAACGAAATACCCACCCAGTAATCCTGCTTATAATATCCTTTAACATTGATATCTAGCGAGTTTTGAAATTTTTCGTTTGTGGTAAAAAGGATTGATGGTTCAATGGCGTATGGACTTTTATAGGGTTCGAACCGATACCCACCAATAAAGTAATACTGCCTTAAAATTCGATACGCATCGTTGGTATTTCCACTATTACCAAATTGTATGGAGCTCTGGAAAAGAGCTGTTGCTGATAACCCAGCATAGTACTTCTCGGTGCTAATCATAACGCCTACGTTAGCATCGGGCGATATTTTTTGGTTTTTCCCAATAATTGGATCTATAATATCTGGGCTGTAAGTATCTTTCTGGCTAACATTTATGCTAAACTGGTAAAACGAAACCGATGCACCAAAGCTTAGCTGAACATCACGCATATATATATGGTATGCGTAGGTACCCTGCATTCCCGTTCGGCGTACACGAGCATTCTGGTCGTTATAAACAAACCCTCCTAATCCAACGCGACCGCTTGGCCGGCGTTTACGAACCCGGGCTTTAATTAACCGCGATCGGTTTCTAAAACTTGTTTTAAGTATTCTTGTTTGCGCGCTTACGGCATAGGTGCTTGGCCCTTCGGCATAACCCGCCCACTGCCTGCGGGCGGTTAAATTAAATGCTGTTAAACCCTCTGCGCCAGCCACTGCTGGATTAATCAGGTAGGTGTTAAGCATGTATTGACTGTAAACCGGTTGCTGCTGGGCAAACCCTAAGGTTGAACCAAAAACAACGAGTGCAGTTAATATGTGTTTTTTTCTTAGCATATCTTCTGTGTTTTTTTCAGAAGGCTATTTATTATTATCGAACAATTGTGACAGACCCTTTTTTCATGTAGGTCTTTCCTTCTAGCTTAAATTTAATTATGTAATGGTACGAGTCCATTGGAAGTTGTTTCCCGTTTAGGTCTCTTCCATCCCATGCCTCATCGTTAGTTGTTTGCCAAACCAATTTTCCCCAACGGTTAAACACCTTGACTTCAACCTCGCTTAGGTAGAGATTCAAATCAGGATCTGAACTCTTGGTCTTTCCTGGGAAAATCCATTTGTCATTTATCTCATCGCCATTAGGCGTAAAAACAGCAGGAATACGTATGTCGCTAAATGAACTTGAAGTTATAAGAATTGTATCCGAATTCTCACAGCTGTTCTCATCAATAACTTTTACCCAAATTGTTTGTGGGTTTTTATTATAGTATGCTGTAACTGAAGAAACATTATCAAGAGTAGTGCTCCACTGATAAGTCTGAATTTTGGGATCAAAAACATCTAATAAAAGCGATTGATTGCTAAATAAAACCGTATCATTCCCTAACCAAACATTAGGTAATGGGTGAATTACTGCTTTGATGCTATCGTATGAACAACTTTGGTCTACTTTAGAAACGAGCTCAACCTTATAGGTTCCTGCTTCGCCGGTATAATAAATTTGATTTGTTGAATTATCTTTTAGCCACAGATAGCTATAATAGTTAGCGCCTGGATCTAAGGCTGCTACGTTACCAAAACAAACGGCCACATCTGGCCGTGCTCCATCAAAAGAGATATTAATTGATGGTGAATTTAAAATGATATCCTGGGTGTATGGTGCTCCGAATCCTCCACAAATAGGACTAAATTCAACGACTTCGAAGGTGTAAATTCCTCCTTTTAATGATGCATCCCAATTTATTTTGATTGAATCACCTCTACCGCTTCCAATAAACGAATATAACGAGGCCGGTACAATAGTGCCGTCCTCGTAGGTTATTTTCCAAGTAAACAAACTTCCGCTTGTTCCTTTTACCCAGTAACTCTCAGTACTGCCAACGCAGGCCATGGGCAGATCAATCTGCCCACGGCTCTGCATTACAGCTGTAAGTGTAATGCCTAAAACTAACGCCATTTTAAATATTGCTTTCAAGCGACTAGTGTTTGGCTCTGTTTTTTATCTATCTGTTCCCGTTTAATTATGCTACTAAAAAGCGTAATTATTAGGAATATGAAAGATAGGACCAGTTGTTGGATTTGGGTTTACGATGTACTGAACGATAACAGGGTTTGTAAATGGGTACATTGTTATCTCATCAAGACCCATAACGTTGTTACCTGCTAAAGGAAGATTCATTGCAGTAACATAATCAGATTTTTGTGAAACGGCTGAAACAACACCTTGTGCAGCAGGTAAACCTGGAAGATTAGATCCTCTTTTCAATGTAAAAGTGTACTTTGTTCTTAAGCTATTCAACACATTTAAAGCACCTGTTGTAATAATCTGTGTAGCTCCATCGTTCACACCTGCATACTTTGCTGTGGTTGGGTGGTCAACTAGATTTGATGCTACAATTGATGCTACAATTTCGGCATTTGCAACGTCGATGTTTACTGATCTTTTCTCGATGCTGAAAGCATAAGATGCATTGGCTGTTAGTACACCAAGTTCTGAAATAGTAACAGTTAGGTTTTCGCCACCCGCTAGGTTTCCGCAACGATAGTAGCTATAACCAGCTGTTGTTGTTTGCCAGCTAGCATCAAGAGCGGCTCCTATTATACCAGCAGTAGGTTTAGGAAGCACTTGAATATTAAAATTAAGACCGGCATCGCTACATCCGCCAAAAGCTGCGCCAGCAACCTCTTTTGCATTAATAAGGTATGGACCACCAATGGTAACACCGGTAAGCTCAAAATAGTTAAGAGTTGAGGGTTGGTTAAGGGTTAAAGAACCACCTGTAATAGCAGCACCAGTGACACTCCAAGTAAAATTAGGAGTTAAACCAGTGCTTGGAAATACCCAAGAAGGATGGTAGTTAACGTCAGGAGTAACATATAAAGGTATAGCCTTACCTTCGGTTACGAACGATAGGTTTAATCCTGTTGCAGCTGTTCCAGGAGCAATGTTTACATAGTTAGTTGATACACCCTGAGCAAATGAGCTCGCAAAAGCAAACATGGCTACAACGATGAAAGCCAGTTTCAAAAAGTTTGATTTTTTCATTGTCATGTAGTTTAGTGATAAATTTAACGATTATTGTTTTGTTCTTTTTATTCTTTATTTTATGCCAAAAGGCAATTTTTCGCATTGCTATAACCTTAGCCTAATTATGGAAATGGGCCACTGTGTATAGGGATCTTCCGTTTTCTTCTTATTTGAGTTTTCATCTTTTTGCGTTGCAAAAATAGTAATTACTAACACTTTATTAACAGTTAGTACGTTGACTTAGCTATAAGGTTTACATATTAATAGATGATTTTAACCTTTTTCTTGATAAACGTACTTTAAAACCTGATAAACGGATTGAAAAAATTCCAACGTATATATTTAGTTTTACCTTTTTGTTTTACTCCACCTTATGATTAATGTGCTATTCCAATTTCGGTCATCAAAGAACATTGTTTCATATTAATCAATAATGTTGCCAATCAGTATATATTACTGAATATCTGATAATAGCAGTAAATACAAAGATTGTTAGGTACGAATTCGGGAAATAATCAAAAACAACACAGAGAGTCAAAATCAATATGAACCCAGAGACACGGCGGGCACAGAGATTACTCCAAATCACTTTCAGGATTTTGAACCCTGACGGGGTTTCACAAAACTAGGGCAGTTTAGTAATCCATCTCCCGAATCCTACGATTGCTTGTTCGATAAATCTCATAGCGCATTCCGGTCATCTTAACCATTATATTGTTACTATCATAATACCTTGTAATCGATAAGCGATTCCTACTAAAGGTGTAGTCTCGTTCTTCGCGCCGAACCTGTTTTCCATTCTCGCCGTATTCAACAAGTCCAATCAGGCAATTGTTTTTATCGTAAGTGTATTTTAGTGTTTTGTTAACGACTATTTTGTTAACCATATTGATGATAAGCTGTTCGCTTCGAAGTCGACCGATTGAATCGTAAATGGGCGTGCCGGTGAGCTTTAGTATAGAATCCTGCGGAACAAAAGTTGATTTTGCCTTTACGATTCGGGTAAGCTCTTTCCCTTTTAAATCAAAGGTTGATTTTGAAATATATGCAGTTTTTCCATTTGGGGTTTGTGCAGTAACCTCAATGGGATTTCGTTTTAAGTCATACTTATAGTTTAGAGTAAGAAATAAAGTGGCATCAGTGGATGTTGCTTTTTTTATGGTTTTGCGAATAACCAAACTATCCTTATTGTAAGTGAAATCCTCTACTAACCAAGGTTTTTCGTTAATAAAACTTTCGGTTTTAATTTTAAGTTTGCCATCAAAAGTATGCCAACGATAATCGTGAGGGTAATGATCCTTTAGGCTCCAATCAATTTCGGTATGTAATCTTCCGAGTGAATCATACATTTCTTGTTTTACCGGATAGAATTCGCTTTTATAGGTTCCATTCTCTACCACGTATTGTGATAATACCGTAACCCTTCGAATATTCTGTGGAGGTCTATTTTGTGCAACAGCCCAATTACTTATTATAACGAACGACAATAAAGCTAAGGTTTTTAGGCTGCAAAATCTACTTCTGGCTTTGTTCATGTCCTTTTGGTTTAAAAGGTTATAAATTGATGCAAAATAAACATTTTTTTAATGCTAAGTGAAATGGGTGATGTATATCATTTAGGCAATAGGCATTAGGCAATAGGCAATAGGCATTAGGCAATAGGCATTAGTGAATAGGTGTGTTTTTTAAAACTGCTTTAGATCTATTATTGATAATCTATCCCATACTGCTTCATCTTGTTGTAAAGGGTTTTGCGATCGATATTCAGCAGCTCCGCTGCTTTGCTTTTATTGAAACGCGCCTTTTCGAGAGTTGAAACAATGAGCTGATGCTCGGCCTTTTCCTTGGAATCTCTAAGATTTTCAATTGGCTTTAGAGCAATTGTAGTGTTTCCCTCGGCCGTTGAATATAGTTCTGTTGGGAGGGTTTGAATGGTAATTAAATCCCCTTTCTCAAGTAGAACCGCCCTTCTAATTACATTCCGGAGCTCACGAATATTCCCAGGCCAAGCGTATTTCATGAAAACATCTACAACTTGATGGTCAAATCCTGCTATTTCTTTGCCCATCTCGAGATTAGCTAATTCGAGAAAATGGTTGGCAAATATGGTTAAATCGCTTTTTCGATCCTTTAGCGGAGCAATGCTTATGGTAAATTCATTTAATCGATGGTACAGGTCTTCGCGGAAATCGCCATGTTTTACCGCTTCGATTAAATCATCGTTTGATGCCGTAATAATCCGAACATCCACCTCAACTTCCTTACTTCCTCCTATCTTTTTAACCTTGCGCTCCTGAATAGCACGAAGCAGGTTAACCTGCACATCATATGGAAGATTACCGATTTCATCGAGGAAAAGAGTTCCTCCGTTTGCCGCTTCAAATTGCCCAATTTTGTCGGATATTGCTCCGGTGAACGAGCCCTTAAGATGACCGAAAAACTCACTGCTGGCCAATTCCTTTGATAATGCACCACAATCAATGGCGATAAATGGTTTACGGCTCCTCTTGCTTTCCTTGTGTATCTCTCGGGCGATGTACTCCTTTCCTGTACCACTATCGCCCTGAATAATAACCGAAAGATTGGTTGGGGCAACGATGTTAATATAATCGTTCACCTGCTTTGCCTGATTACTTATGCCTCGGATAAACTTTTTTGCTAAACCTTTCGAAATGCTATTTCCCTCGCTTTCAGTTAATGTTCTGCTTCGAGCGGACAGGGCATTTGATATGGTAAGAAGAATTTCGTCGGGGTTAATGGGCTTGGTAACATACTCGTAAGCTCCTTTTTTGATTGCGCTTACAGCAATACGAATATCGGCATAACCGGTCATGAGTATAACAATGGTATCGGAAGATTTCTTTTTGGCCTCAGCCAGAAGATCCATGCCGGTATGTTCAGGCAAACGAAAATCGGAGAGAAGGACATCAAAATCGTTGGCTTTGATTAAATGAACCGCCTCGTCGAACGAAAAGGCCTCTTTAACCTCGAAGCCTTTCTTGGTAAGAAAGGTTCGGAGCATTATACAAAATGTAGAATCATCGTCAACAACAAGAATCTTTGTCATGCAGCTGGGTTTTGTAATTGAGCAGGTGCTAAGTTAGAGAGTTTTTCTAAATAATCAGTTGCTGGTTGATAGTTGACAGTTGATAGAAAATTTTTATTCCCACGACACTTTCAGGTTCTTTGATCCCTGAAAGGTCATAAAAACCGTGAAATGCTAAATCACAACTCTTTTTCTAACCAGTCACCGTTTCCCTTTATTATCTCTATTAGCTCCTCAACAGCAGTTTCCTCAGGTATGTTTTTTTTCTGAACCTCTTTACCTTTATATAATGATACTTTTCCATTTCCCATTCCTACATAACCATAATCAGCATCGGCCATTTCGCCCGGACCGTTTACGATACAGCCCATCACCCCAATTTTCAACCCTTTAAGATGACCTGTGGCTACTTTTATTTTTGCAACCGTTTCCTGAAGGTTAAAAAGTGTACGTCCACAACCAGGACATGATATAAACTCGGTTTTTGTTGTTCGCGTTCTTGCTGCTTGAAGAATAGAAAATGTGGTAGAGCAGATAATCTTTTGTGAAATCGTTTTTGATGTTATCATAACGCCATCGCCTAAACCGTCAATCATCAGGGCGCCAATATCTGATGCCGATTTTAACTGAAATGTTTCAACATCAGAATCATCATAATTTCTTAAAATAATTACCGGATTTTCAACCCCTGCGTTTATCAATTTTGCAAATGCTGCCCGCTGATCGACGTATCCATTAGTATTGGAGGTTTCGAGAATAAAAATTAGGTTTTCAAGTCCTTTTATTTTTGCTAAAACTTCGTTGGTAAGGTTCGATTGATCAAATCTACAAAAGATAGGGTTCGTTGAATCCTTGGTTTTTTCGATATTTTCCGGTGATATAATAATTGTTGAAATGATTGGTAGTTGAATCAAACATTCAACTACTGAAATATCGGCATCACCAAGATAAAGATAATCGGCCGCTTGCTCAACTCTACTCCACTCCTGTTTTGTTGTATTAAAACTCCAGCCCCATTCCAATAAATCGTTGTAACTAATAACGTTTTTATGCGATAAGTTGGCTACGACAACTGGCGGATTGTTTCCTCCAATTTTTTCGATAGTTTTTGATTTGCGTCGATTATAGGAGAATGGATCGTAGGGTAATTCATTAATACCATTAATCTCTGGCTCGGTTTTTCGATTTTCGAAATAGCGAACCAACTTTTTTGCGACAGGAATCTCAAACTCGGGATCCTCGGTTAACGAAACCCGAATAGTATCGCCAATTCCATCGGATAGCAATGTGCCAATTCCAACGGCTGATTTTATTCTGCCATCCTCACCCTCGCCCGCTTCGGTAACGCCGAGGTGAAGTGGATAGATCATGCCTTCTTCCATCATCCGGTTAACGAGCAATCGGGTTGACTGTACCATCACCCTTGTATTGCTCGATTTCATGGAGATAACCACATTGCTGAAGTTTTGCCCGTGGCAAATTCGCACAAACTCCATTGCCGATTCCACCATACCCGCAGGGGTGTCGCCATAACGACTCATTATTCTATCGGAAAGAGAGCCATGATTTACCCCAATTCTGATGGCAACATTCCTTTGACGACAAAGGTTAAGCAGCGGAATAAAACGCTCCTCGACCTTAATCAGCTCAGCAGCGTATTCCTGATCGGTATATTCGAACGTATCAAACTTTGCTCGAGGATCGGCGTAGTTGCCCGGGTTGATGCGTACCTTTTCAACATGAAGTGCCGCCTCAAGCGCAACCTCGGGATTAAAGTGAATATCGGCAACCAATGGAATAATTATCCCTTTTTTTGATAATCCCAACTTAATTTCAGCAAGATTTTTTGCCTCCTTAATACTCGGTGCAGTAATCCTATAAAGTTCAGCACCTGCCTTAACCGATCGAATACATTGGCTCACCGTTGCCTCGGTATCATTCGTGCTGGTGGTAGCCATGGTTTGAACCCGAATTGGGAAGCCTTTCCCAAACATCACACCTCCAACAACAACCGAGGGCGTTTTAAGCCTCTCCGGTCGAATCAAACTTTCGCAGTATTTGGTATTGGACATTGGAGTAGTTTTTTACAAAGTAAAGGAATTTGATATTGAACCACAATAGGCACATTAGGTCACATAGATTTCAGAAATTATTGTTAGATAGACCTCATAGAAAACTTAGAAATAGCATGCACTATTGTGTTCTATTGTGCCTATTGTGGTTATAAAATTGATTATTGCTTGTTAACTTCAAGCAAACTAGCTACATTTGCTACAAGCACTTCAAATCAAATCCACACCTACCATGAAACATATAATTGTACCTATTGATTTTTCGAAGGAGGCGTTAAACGGTCTTCGGTTGGCAATCATATTTGCAAATCAGCTAAAGAGCAATATCCAAATGGTTTACGTTCAGCGGGCTGTATCGGAAATGGGACGTATTGGGCTTGAGGAGGAGCATAAGACTGCCATCCAAAATTTTGAAAAGCTGATTGAGGAGTATTCAGCCAAGCTAAATAAAGGGCTAGAGCTTACCTATATTATTAAAAAGGGGAAGGTTTACCGCGAGGTGGTTAACCAGGCAGAGGCTTTTGAAGATACAACAATTATCTGCTCAACCCATGGTGCATCGGGTTTTGAGGAGTTTTTTATTGGTAGCAACGCTTTCAAAATTGTTTCGGCTACCGAAAGCCCAGTTATTACTATTAGACACGGAGCTGTTCCCCACGAGGTAAAGAAGATTGTAATGCCTATTGATATTACTTCGGATACACGCCAAAAAGTGCCAATTACTGCTGAAATTGCCAAGGTTTTTGGTGCAGAAATACACGTTGTAGGGGTATCATCTATTCAATCCGACGAAATTGTAGCAAAACTCAACGCCTACACAAAACAGGTTTGCGACTACTTAAAGGGCTACGACGTTGCCTTCAAAACGGCAAGCTTAACGGGCGATAATATTACGGATATTACCATTGAATATGCCCTGGATATTAATGCTGATTTGATTAGCATAATGACGGAGCAGTCGAAGGCCATCAGCAACTTTGTACTTGGTAGCTACGCTCAGCAGATGTTGAGCAAGTCGCCAATCCCTGTACTAAGCGTTACCCCGCAGGAGCTGTTTATACTTGGGAGTTTTATAACGCAGGGGAAGCCTTACTAAAATAATGAAGGGGATTTGAGTCCCCTTTTTTATTTCTTAATTACAGAATAGAAATAATACCTACCGGTAAGACTTTCGATAGAATCGACCTTTTGGTGATAATATTCAGAGAATTGATTTTCATACTCATTTTCTACAACTAGCGTTTCGCGAGATATGGTGTAGGGACGATTATAGCAATCGGTAAAGACTAATAATCCTTTTTCTAACGCTTCATTAATCCTTTGCTTAACATTGTTAACATCGTCATATTGAATTCCTGTAACGAGGTTTTTTGGATATTCTCCAGTATGGTATTCAACTTCGTTCTCAATGCGAGGTTTGCTGAACAAGACGTATAGCGGTTGCTTTACCTCCTTTTGACCATTAACCACCCGTGCTGATAAAATATTACTATCATCTAAATTGTAATAATGGAGTGGAAGTAGACCAACCGATAGATTCCAGATTAGCATTCCTAAAGCTAAAGATTGAACAACTCTAATTTCATTGCTAATTAGCTGCGCCAAAACTATTACCGCAAGTAGAGGAATCATAACCAAAAACTCAGCATTTCCGTCTGAGAGTAATGCAAAAAAAAGCTGAAGAATAATTGCTAAAAGGTGCACCCAAACGGCTTGCTCCTTAAGCTTAACCCAATCCCAACTTATTTGTCTTAGTCGAAATGCTGCGAAGGTCAGTAGTAACGCTGAGAGTAAAACTCCAATATAGAATAGCGGGCTAAAATGTGATAGATTTATTATGTAACCATGAACCTGAAAAAACGAGCGCACACTCCCTATTCCCAGTAGTATAAAAGAGCTTATCCCTGTTGATAAACCTGCTGTGCCTGTATAGTAATCGTTAAAAACGAAACGCATTAAAGAATTGAGGGATAAAGGCTGGTCATTGTAAAAGACGACAACCAGAACATACGATATTGGAACAATAAGCGCCGGTAGCGCAAACCAAACGAATGATTTAACCTTTCTCCGATACGCCACTCCGATAAGAAGCGACAACCACCAGAAAAACATTACCTGATGAAAAAGACAGGCCGTTGCAGCGAATAATCCTGATAAAAACAGGATGTGTAACCGATTATCCTTTAGGCTTTTAATAAAACAATAGCTCCCCAGCAAAGAAAAAAACAATGGAATAATATAGGTCTCATTTTCGGTTGCATAGCGCATTATTGCCCACGAACTACCTAAGAGTGCAACCCAAAGAATAGCTCGTTTGCCCTCAACACCTATTAATCGAAGAGTTAAACCTAGCATATAGAGTGTTGCTGCTGCAAAAACTGCATTTAATATGATTAGCAGTTTAAGAGTATCTATCTTGATAAAGAATCCAATTGCATTAACCCAAATAAAACCAAAAGCATTATAGAAAAGATGATGTGAGAGAAATAAACTTTCGCCGTTTTTTACGTTCCCGGCAAAAAACCATGCATCGATAGTGCTATTACTCGTAGGTAAAAGCATATAGATACTAAAGAAGATAACCACTAATATAAAAATCTTTAGTTTGCTATTATCCATCACTCTTAGCCTTTTATTCGCATTTTAATCTTCATGAGTATAGCAAAAAACTTATTCATCTTCGAGGTGTGCTTTTCAAATTTCATCGGAGAATTTTTTACAATTGCATCAAGGTTCTCATCCGTTAAATTCAACTGGCTTAATACCCTCTGATAGTTTACCGGTTTTGATTCAATATTATCGGTACGGAATAATTCCGATGCCTTTTCGCGAGTTATCTCGTTGTACCGAATCATGTTGCTGTACTGGCATACTCGCCTATCGTACCCATAAATCTTATTCCGAACATAGTTCGTTAGGGGTTCGGCAATGCAATCGAAATGCTTGGAGTACTCGCGGCTCTTATCCTCTCGCCACCCCATGTGCTCGGTAATGATTTCGCCCATCTGCCTGTCGGTTGGATTGTCGATATAAAAGAGCGGTTGAACCTCTTTGGCAAATCGGCCGGTATGTTTATAGTACGATAACCTTAAAAGGTTTAGATTCGGGTATATCAAAAATTCTTTTATCTCCTTTTTGGCTATACCATCAGCACTCTTCATAATATACTTGAATCGCTCAATATCCTGAATGGAGTCGGGAACAAACGAATCGTTTTCGAGCGGCGATGTTCCCAGGAGAATTATTGGCGTTTTATGATCCTGTGCAACCTTAAATATATGTGCCTTGGTGGCAATATCGCAAGCACCACAAATATCGCCAGCGTGCAAGAACGTGTGGCGGTAAATCTTGTTCTGAACCATTGAATTGGTTCTGCTAAATACATGCTTTACCCCTGTGGCCTTAATTGCACTCTCAATATTCTGTAAAGCGATATCGCTTAGCAAACCATTATCGTAGGTCATTGTCAGCACATTGAGTTTATACACATTAACCGCCAAATGAAGAATGTAAGTGCTATCCTTTCCTCCGCTAATAGGAACTAGCGCATCATATTCAGCATTTGTGCTTTTTGCACTTTCAAAAATTGTCAGTAGCTTTTCTTCTCCAAGCGGTTTAAATTGCTTGGGATTAGTACACATGCTGCATACTCCTTCCTCATTGAAAGTAATCTTGGGATAGCTATCGGTTAAAAGGCATTTGGTGCAATATCTCATTAACGTTTTGTTATTGGTTCAATTTCAATAAAATGACATTTTCTACAAAATTGGTGGGTTTGATTTTTATGCCACAACTCCCTAAATTTAGTAAAGTCCTTGCTGTTAAGGCATCCCATAACGCCATTTTCGAAAACATTTCCAAAGTTCAGCTCTTTGGGAAAAGGTTTTGAGCAGCACGGGGTAACAAAACCGTTCCAACAGATATAGAAATGGGTCCAAGGAAATGGACATTTCTTAAATTCGTTTTTGGATTTGTAATCCCAATTACTCACCTCAACAAAAGGATGATTCGCGCTTACAGCATCTACACGTTTAAGTTCTTCTAAAAAGGGTAGCGTTTTATAAAACTGGTAGTATTCCAATTCAACATCGGTAACAGAGCTAAGATAAAAAAGTGTAAAGTTTAAAAATTCAATGCCTATATTATCAGAAAAAGTGACCATCTCATGCATTTGATGATAATTTTCTTTTGTTACCACCATGTTAAGCATTATTGTTGTTTCTGTTCCCTTGCATCTATTTACAAGATTTTTAAGATTTTCCTTCAGGTTTTCAAAACTTGCATTCTTTCTTATCTGCTCATAAACACCATCTAATCCATCAATTGAAACTTGAATTGTATCGACCTTACCAATAACTTTTTCGACACTTTTTATAAAATCGAACGTCATTGCATTCGTGGAAAGGGAAATAATTATCCCCTTGTTTTTCGATTTTATGTAATCAACAATTTGTTCTATCTCCCGATAGAGGAATGTCTCCCCCATGCCCGTTAAGCCGATAGAATCGAGATAAGGCCAAACCTCATCTATTACATGTTTTGCCTGATTTACATCTATATACCCCTTATCCATTTGCTTACCATAATCGTACTCCCTGGGGCAAGTTGTACAATGCAGATTACAATGGTTGGTGAGCTCTAGCATTATGGTGGAAGGGTAGGCAACCTTTGTTGATCGTGAGTATTTGTAACAGAAATGCTTTATCTTATTGAAAATGTATAGAGCGAAGTATCTACCGCGAGGTAGATTTCTAAGTCTTTTTATTGCTTTCTTGAGTTTTCGAGTATTCATAAAGAGCTTATATACTTTGATACTATTGCTTTTCTTACAAAGAAACCTACTTTGTATCATTAATAAATCGAAATGTACATATTATCGTAGTAAAACCGATGCCTTCCGTCGTTCCATATAAATACTTTTAATTCGTTGTTTTCTGATTTTAATTGTGGTAAAATCGGAAAAACGACCTGAAGATGCTTCCATTTCGAAATGGTATCAACCAAATCGGTTAACTCAAACGTATTAAAATATTTTTGTTGCCCATTCTCATCAACTGAGGCTGTTATCCGACTATTATCCAATTTTTCTTCCGAAAAAACATCAACTGATACGTATAAGATTCGATTTGATTGAGTTAATAGGTTCGTGTTTTTTAAAGAAAATGTGGTACTGAACACCAGGCTATCCGTTAAAACACCCGATTTTCTATAAGAGGTATCAGGGAAAGTCTTTGAAAATATATTCTGCCAACAGCTATCGGGGGTTGAGTCAAAATCTATCCTTTTTTCCAAAAAGGGCTTTTGGGAATTTAATCCCAAAAACGTCAGCGCATCTATCTTTCCCAACGATTTTTGTTTTTTATAGATTGAAATTTTTCCATTCCCAGCAACTCTCACAATTTCATTCATTATTGGAGGGTAGTACCGAGCAATATCTGAAATGGTATAACAATCCTGTAGCACAATATAATCAAAGTTCCAGGTTAAGGCTTTTTTAATATTTTCAGGATTCTGAGACATAAAAGCATATCCAAACCTTTTCATTTTGATAAAAGGAATGTTTGTGGTATAAGAATCTAGCACCAATATTTTAGACGTTTTTGGAATGTTGTTCTTTTCCAAAAGGGTATCTGCTCCATCAAAATTATTGGTGGTGATTTCTGTTCTATCCCAAAAGCCTGTTTCTTCCCTTTTGTTTTGTATCCTCCGATTAACAATAAATAAAAAAACGAGGAAAGCCAGAATACATAATATCCAATGAAATTTAGAAGATTGAACGTCCTTAAAATTTATGCTCATCAGATAAATCATTAACAGACATACCACTGAGTAAAACGAATCGAGGAAATAGTAATCGTGCGCAGGAAACTGCTTCATCATTAATACATAGTAACATGCATATGCAATAAAAGTAAAGGCAATACAGTACAGCAATAACTTGCTACTTATACTTTGGGTAAATTTCTTTCTGTAAAAAGAGGCTATTGATATGATGATAAGTACAAATAAAGCAACGTAATGAAATATCGTAAAATACTGAAATAGCCAGTTTTTAAGCACCTCTAAAGTTATTTCAAAGGATTGCGCGAAATCATTAGGTGGAAGAATAAATCCGAGAAAAGCATTTCCATATTTTTGCTCTAAAAACCGATTGTAAAAGAAATAGCCAAGAATTGTTATGGTTGATAATGCAATGGTTATGGCAATTCGAAAATTAATTTTTCTTGATTTAATTGTTTCCCACAACTCATAAGCAAAAAGGGCAATAAGGAAAAACAGAAAGGGTTTTCGGCTCAAAACAGCAATTGTGATAAAGAAAATGCCAAGCGAAAAATGCCAAATCTTTTTGCTCGTTTGGAATTTAAAAAATAGATATAACCCGATAAAAAGATTTGAAATAGCAGGAATTGTAGGTAAAAACCCAATTTGATAGTAAAGATAAACTGGCGATGTTATACAAAATAGAACAACTATCAACGACAGCAAATTATCTTTTATAAACAGTTTACTCAAAAGGAAAAGAAAAAACATACCGATAAGACTATAAACCAACGTGTAGAGTCTAAAACACCAAGGGTTGGTTGTGCCAAACAGCTTCATCAGCAGGGCTGCCGCAAAATCGTTGATTGGAAAATCAACTGCTGTTATTGATGATTGGCAAGGTGTAGGATTATGGTCGGGCGATTCTGTAAGATTATAGGTTTGTGGATGAAAAAAATCAAACTTATTCTCAATAAAACCCAATGCTAGCGCATATCTATCGGACTGCGACCATGCATGAATTTTTGAAGGAAAACTATTGATATTACTTCTATGAAAGACGATTAGAGATAGTACAATAGCAATTATGATTGCTAAAGGAATTATTCTTTTCATTTTTTAATTGTTACGAAACGATAATACACAAAGGTAAATTCTGGTTTCAATAATAAAAATGTTTATGAATCGATTGTAGTTCTGTATCTTCTATTTCTAAGATAAAATAATCATTTCCCTAATAATTAACATAAGCCACTGCAAAACAATTAAATTTGTATTGTTGTTATTAAACACAACCCCGTCAGGGTTTAAAGCCTGACGGGGTCAAACCAAGGAATATTATGAAAAACAAAAAGAAAAAACACGATAAAAAAGCCAAGGGCGCTATTCGTAAAAAAGATTTGATTAAAGAAATTCTACAGCTATTTGCCAATAATCCAACCTACACCTATAACTATAAGCAGATTGCAAAACTTCTCGACATTAAGGACGATGGTCCTCGGGTAATGATAACCGAAATACTATATGAGCTGAAGTTCAGCGGAACGCTTGAGGAGGTTTATACCGGTAAGTTCAAGCTTAAAGCGTTGGTGGGTTATGCCATTGGAGTAATTGAAATAAACCGTGACGGTACTGCTGAGGTACATACTGAGGATAATCGTGAGGTGTTTATCCCCGAGTTTCGCCTCAACCATGCCCTGCATGGTGATAAGGTTCAGATTCTTATTTCGCATCGCATGAAGCGCGACCTTCCCGAAGGCGAGGTGGTTAAAGTGCTTGAACGTGCTAAACGAAATTTTGTAGGAACCATAAGCATTGAACGGAACTACGCATTCCTTATCCCCGATAACAAACAGATGCCCTACGATATTTTTATCGCTCAAAAGGATCTGAAAAAAGCAAAGAACGGTCAAAAGGTAATTGCTCGCATTACCGATTGGCCTGCAAATATGAAGAATCCAAACGGCGAGGTCGTTGAGGTTCTTGGTAATCCTGGGGTTAACGAGGTTGAGATGCACGCAATTCTTGCCGAGTTCGAACTCCCATACCGCTTTCCGGAGGAGCTGGATGGTTTGGCAACCAAAATTAGCGATAAGATAACAACCAAAGATTATAACGAGCGCCGCGATTTTAGGGATATTCCAACCTTTACCATCGACCCTGTTGATGCAAAGGATTTTGACGATGCCCTCTCGTTCCGAGTTTTGGCAAACGGAAACTATGAGATTGGCGTTCATATCGCTGATGTAACTCATTATATAGATTCCGGTTCTCCTATTGATAATGAGGCCATCGAACGAGGAACATCTGTTTACCTCGTTGACCGATGCGTTCCGATGCTTCCCGAAAGGCTATCGAATTTTATCTGCTCACTCCGACCTAACGAGGAAAAACTTTGCTTTTCGGCAGTATTTGAGCTGACCAACTCCGCTGAAATCATAAACACATGGTTTGGCAGAACGGTAATTTTTTCGAAGCGCAGATTTTCCTATGAAGAGGCGCAAACCGTGATTGAAACCCGAAAGGGAGACATGCTAAATGAGATTCTTAAACTTCATGAGCTTGCACAAATACTCCGGAAAACTCGATTCAAATCAGGAGCAATTGGTTTTGAGCGAACCGAGGTTAAGTTCAACCTCGATGATAAAGGAAAACCACTTGGCGTTTTCTTTAAGGAGAATAAGGAATCTAATCAGCTAATTGAGGAGTTCATGCTGCTTGCCAATAAAAAGGTTGCCGAGTATGTTGGAAAAGCAAAAGATAAGAATAAGGTTAAACCCTTCGTTTACCGTATTCACGATAAACCAAACCCCGAAAAGTTCGAATCGCTACGCAACTTTATCACCCGCTTTGGTTATAACATCGAAGGAGGAAGCGATAAGCAAATTAGCAAATCGCTGAACAAGCTGATGGACGAGGTGAAGGGGAAGAAGGAACAAAACTTGATTGAAACCCTTGCCCTGCGGTCGATGGCTAAGGCTCGTTACTCAACCAATAATATTGGACATTATGGTTTAGCTTTTTTACACTATACTCACTTTACTTCGCCAATCCGCCGCTACCCCGATATGTTGGTTCATAGGCTATTGGCACATTATCTGAGTCATGGTACTCCAAAGGATGAGCAATCACTTGAAAAACTTTGCAAGCACTCATCCGATATGGAGGTTAAGGCCACTGAAGCGGAACGCGCATCGATAAAGTATAAACAGGTTGAATTTATGTCTGATAAAATTGGACAGGAATTCTCTGGCGTAATCACGGGCGTTGCAGGCTTTGGTCTTTTCGTTGAGCTAATCGACAGCAAATGCGAGGGAATGGTTCCAATCCGTGAGCTCGATGATGATTTTTACGAGTTTGATGAGGACAACTACTGCCTTGTTGGAAAGCAAAATGGTAAGAAATTTCAACTTGGCGATGATGTTAAAATTGAAGTTTGGCGAACTAATCTTGCCAAAAAGCACCTTGACTTTAGGTTGGTGGAAACGGGCGAACGAAAAACTGTTGCCAAAAGACCGGTCAAACCACGATTTAAGAAAAAGCGTTAATTTTAATCCTAAACTATATGAAGAAACTATTTCTTATTGGAATCGCAGCGTTAACCTTTGTTGGCTGCAACAAAAAGAGTGAAATGAAACAAGGCCCTTGGTTGGGGGTAATTCAAATCGATCCTGCTGATAAAAGTATGGATTTACCTATCAATATGAATTACACGCTTTCGTCAGAGGGATTTCCTCAAATGGTAATTACCAATGCTGGTGAGAAGATAACAATCGATGAAATAACAAAATACGGTGATACTTTAGTTATGAAACTACCCGTGTTTACAAGCGAGATTAAGGCCATCATTAGAAATGACTCACTTATTGGTAATTACTTTCCTAAAGGAATTGCAGCAGGAAATTCTTATAAATTCTATGCTCTAGCAGGTGTTATTGATCGATTCCCTTGGCATACAACCGAGGCATCATTTAATGTAACGGGTCGCTGGAAGGTAATTGAAAACCCGGGAACAGCCGATTCTACAATTATGGTTGGTGAGTTTATCCAAACAGGCAATAAGGTAACTGGTACTTTCCTTAATACTACTGGCGATTATCGTTACCTTGAGGGAAAAGTTTCGGGTAATAAATTCTTCTTATCGGCCGTTGATGGGGCGCATACATTTATTTTAACTTCAGAATTAACCGATCAAAAGACCATGGAGAATGGTCGTTTTTTGGCTAGCCCAAAATGGTCAAGCAAATGGCGAGCCGTGCGTAACGATAAGATTGAACTGCCAACGAGCGAGCAGCTCGTAAGAGTTAAAAAAGGATTCTCAACGTTTGATTTTTCTGGCATTGATATGAATGGACAAACGGTTACTTCAAAAGATGAACGGTTTAAAGGAAAGGTTGTTGCTGCCCTTGCAGGAGGAAGTTGGTGTCCAAACTGTTTAGATGAAGCACGTTTGTTTAGCGAACTCTATAGTAAATACAAAGATCAAGGGTTTGAGGTTGTTGCCCTAAACTTTGAGGATAAAACGTTTGAACCTTCAAAGAAGAAGATGGAACGCTTTATTAAGCAAACAGATGCAAATTATACTTTCCTTTACGTGTCGCCACGAGGCGGAGCCAAGAGAGATTCGGTACTTTACCCGATAGAGGGTCAAATGGCCTTTCCAACAGGATTGATTCTGGATAGAAAAGGCAGTATTAGAAGAGTTGAAACTGGTTTTTCAGGACCAGGAACCGGAGAGCATTACACCAAGTTTGTTGATGAGACAACAAAACTAATTGAACTGCTTTTAAGCGAAAAATAAGAAGGCTAATTTTTATGTTAAAAAAGGGGGCTAATGATTAGCTCCCTTTTTTTAACTACTCCGATACCGCTTAAAAACAATATTGTAAAATGCTTTAAAAAAATACTTTACATCCGTATTGAGTGGGTGTTTTTCGTATGCATTGAGGTATTTCATTTCAGATGCCATTATCTCCTCTAGTGTTTTTGGATTATCGGCATAAAATGGTGGCACAAGACCTGGTTTAAACTTTATTCTTTTTTCTTGAAGTTCCTGTGTATAAAGATTAAAATAGTGTTGACTTAAAGGACGTACGCCAACTATTTTTATGTCACCTCGAAAAAAATTGATTAACATTGGAAGTTCGTCAATCCAAAATTTGCGCATAAATCGGCCGGCGGTTGATACTCTGAAATCGTTCTTTATTTTTCCCCCTTCCTGAAGATTATGCTTATCGAATATATAGCTCTGTAGATATTCTGCATAGGGGTGCATGGTTCTCAACTTATAAACCTTTATAATCTTACCTCCTTTACCAATCCTTTTTAGCTTTATTATTGGTCCATAGGTTGGTTCCAAATCAAAGGCAGGGTGTTTGATTTTACGGGCAATTACAAAATAAAGTTTATCAACATTCTCCTCTTCAAGAACCTCAAAACCACATGAATAAAGCCTTCCGAGAAGTTCTGCACGGCTAATCACCCTGTTTTCACCCCGTGTTAGAATAAAGTATATGCTTTTAGTAATTGGGAACTTGGGGAATACTCTTTTCAGAAAATAGTCGAGAGTATAATAAATGTAATTAAAAACAGGTGGAAATTTAGACAGGATACGGTTCTTTCGTAGCTCTTTCGTTTCGGCAAGACAAACAAAAATTCCGCCTCTTGGGAGTTTATCATTTACCGCTTCGAAAAATTTATTTATTCTTCGAATATCGTTTACCCGCTTAAGGTTGATGATTGAATTATAATAATCTTCGCGCTGATTAGTAACATTAAATCTTGTTGTTGTAGAAAGAATTAAGGTCGATTCAGCAAACAGATTAACCGCTTTCTCAAAATAACAATACGCCGTTCTACCTAACTCAAAAATAATCTCCCTTTTTATTGATGTTTCTCTTTTCGGATCTACTAATTTGGACTGCTTTAATTTAAATAGCTGTTGGGCTTCATAATTCTTTCTTTTTAATGTTTTTGGTAGCAAAAAATCATCATTTAAAACTTTTGCTTTTTTAAGCATCACCCAGAAGTAGAAGAACGAAAATTCAATTATTGTTGTAAAGCTAATTGTACCGATAACAATAAATCGAGAGTATTTATCGGCTCGTAATAAATAGATTAGTATTGCAGATACAGCAAGAATGCTAAAATTACTCAGAAAAATTTGTTTCGTTTTTTTAAGGTGCTTTTTCTCATTCAAATCATACTTGCGGAATAACAGTGAAAGTAAAATCCAAATTAAACCAAAAAGAATAATTGCTAAGTAGTAATCATTTATATATAATAAAGGGGATGAGTGTTTTAGCAATCCGCTAATCCAAAATCCTATAAATACAAACAGAATATCAAACACTAAAAAAACTAATTCTCTTCTATTCATTATTTAACATTTTAAACACTCAGCCAATATAGCATATTATGTCCTAGGTTTACGCAACCTTTTAAAAATTGTTTTGTAGTAATCGAATAAAAAAATTTCGTTGGCATCCTGTCCATCATATCTGGCGAGAACTTAACGGCAATATCTAATCAATAACGAATGAAGCTCCTCGCCGCAAGTGGCGGGGAATATAACCCATATGATCCTTCGGCAGGCTCAGGATCAGTTCGACTAAATAATTTTGCTTCTCAAAATTATAGTCTCACTGATTTAAGCTGGTGTTAAGAACGTAAATGTATTTTGAGCGAATTATGCTATATATCATACAGAAGTAAATCATATCGTTTATTAATGAACACAATTGTGTTTAAGCCCATCTATTAAAATATCTTTTCTTCATGTATATTTGATATAATAAGATTGTACATTTGCATATCGTTTACCAGTTCGATAGTTGACTTATTCTGCCTGAGTTGCTATGAAGAAAATTATTTTTGTTTCCGTTTTACTTATTATATCCCTTTCAATTTATTTTCTCTTTTTTTGGTCACAAGAAAAGAACGAATCAGCATCAGATGCCGTTGCAGCGATACCCGTTGATGCATCATTCATATTAAAGATTAACAACTACCATCGGTTTTCAGTAAACCTACAAACACAGAGTCGTATTTGGGAATCGGTAAAACCATTTGCCGCTATATCAAAAGCCGATAGCATTCTTGCCTTTATCGATACGCTAACCAATCGTTCTTCTGCATTTAATCTGCTTATAACAGTAAACCCTGTTTACATCTCGACACATTTAGGTAAAAATGGCGCTCACGAGTTCTTCTCAAGCGTTAATATTTCCAATGGTTTTGATAAAAAAGACCTGGCAAGCATTGTAAATGATTTTGTAAACAAAGGCGTTAAGATAGATAAGCATGAATTCGAAGATGTTACTATTTCTACGTTTATTGATACGTATAGAACCGCAGAACTGCTATCGTTCGCTCTTTACAAAGGCTTAATTATTTGCTCTTCGTCAAAATCGTTGCTCGAATCATCAATACATCAAATCAACAATAATTTATCTCTTGCGGCGGATCCTGCGTTTTCAGCAATTTTTCAAACAGCAGGCACTAAGGTTGATGCCAATCTTTTTATCAATAATAAAAACCTTCCGTCAACCTTTCAACAATTTGTAAGGGTTCCATATCAAGATAAGATCAAGACACTTAAAGATATTGCCCATTGGAGCGAGCTTGATATTAGCCTAAAGGAGGAAGAGATTTTCTTAAACGGTTTCACCCAAGCCCAGGATACATCCAATGCTTATCTTAAACTTTTGGCACACCAGCAACCCGTTGAGAATAAAATTGCTTCGATTCTTCCTTCCGAAACAGCATTCTTTATTTGTCTTGGAATTCCAAACCTCGATACTTACCTTGAAGATTACCGTTTATACCTAGATAAAACCGATCAGATTTTAGAGTATACGTCAGCCCTAAGCGACTACAATAAAACGGTTGGCTTTAATGTTCACGATCTATACCGAAACGTTTTTTTCGAAGAAATTGCTTTGGTTTACGCATCTTTCAATGGTGTTGACTATAAAGATTGTTGGTTTGTAGCAATGAAGAATAAAGGACAAAGTCAAACAAAACAGTCGTTCATTGATGCTGTCGATACCTATATAAAATCTAATAATCTAAAGAAATCGGATTTTAAGCTCATCCTAAAAATCGATAACGAAAAAAGTGTTGATGTCTTTAAAATGCCAGCCAAAGGTATCAACAAAGCACTGTTTGGCGGTCTATTCTCCGAGGTTTCAGATGAGTACTTTACTTTTATTGATGAATATGTAATTTTTGGTGCGTCGAAGGAGGCATTATCGAGGTTTGTTCTTGCAAATATCCGCAACAACCTTTTACAGCTCGACGTTTCGTACCGACAGTTCAGCAATTTGCTCGCCTCGGAATCGAATTATTTCTTATACTTTAATCCACATAAATCGGAAAAACTTTTCACTAACTATTTAAAGGAGGAATACTCATCAGCGCTTCTCGATCATTCATCTGCTTTAAATAAAATACAAGGAATAGCCGTTCAACTAAACGGCGGAAGTGGTATGATATTCAATAATATCAGCATTCAATATTCCCCTTACGCCTCGGAAGAACCTCAAACTGCATGGGAAACAAGGCTCGATACTATTTTTACCATGAAACCCCAATTAGTTATAAACCATATTACTAAAAATCAAGAAATTATTGTTCAGGATGTAAGGAACAAGGTTTATCTACTCAACGAGGTTGGCCGTATTATTTGGACAAAACAGCTCCCTGAGCCCATAATTGGCGATGTTACTCAGATTGACCTGCTCAAGAATAAAAAGCTACAATACCTATTCAATACCAAAAGCTTTGTTTTTGCTATCGACCGCAGAGGTAGTTTTGTAGAGGGATATCCCGTTAAGCTTAAATCGAAGGCTACAAACCCTGTTGCCATATTCGATTATGACGGCAGCCGCGATTATAGGCTTTTTGTTGCTTGCGAAGACTTAAGGATTTATTCGTACGATAACAACGGAAAAGCGGTTAAAGGCTGGAATTTTCGAAAAACCGAGAAGAGGGTTTATAATCAACTTCAGTATTTCAGAGTTAAAGGAAAGGACTATATCGTTTTTGCCGATCAAAATCGTCCCTATATTTTAGATCGAAAAGGGGATGAGCGAGTTACCTTTCCCCGATACTTCTCCAAATCTATGAATAGCCAATTCTTTTTGGACGAAAGCAGTAATGTTAAGTTGGATCGCTTAGTAACCACCGATTCCGTTGGCCTCATTAAGTATATCTATTTCAACGGAAAGATTGAAGAGCTTGCGCTTAAAGCGTTCTCTTCAAACCATGTTTTTGAATATCTGGATGTTGATTTAGATGGAAAGAACGAATATGTTTTCTTGGATAAATCACAGCTTTATGTTTACAAACAGAATAAAAATTTGCTCTTTTTATATAAGTTTGATGCTGAAATTAACCCAGCCATTTTACACTTTGATTTAACAAAATCAACTCATTACATGGGTTTTTGCTCCGAATCAAATAAAACAATATACTTAATCAATGGTAACGGCTCGCTTTATAATGGTTTTCCATTAAAGGGCTGTTCGCTATTTAGCATCGGTAAATTCTCGGGTTCAGGAGTAACCTTTAATTTACTAACAGGCTCATCGAGGGGTATGCTGCTCAACTATTCAGTAAAATAATTAACTCTATATCAAATGTTAGCTTTATTAAGATTTATACTTATTGCATTCCTGGTGCTAACCGTACTCGGTTGGATTGGTCGATTATTCTTACGAATCTATCTGTCGCGTTTAGCCCACAGAATGCAGAATAACACCGAGGATAAGGGACAAAAAGTAGGTGAAACCTATATTAAAGATACTGTCTCAAAGGAAAAGGTTGTTGATAAGAATGTTGGCAATTACGTCGATTTTGAAGAGGTTAAATAGCATTTCTATGACTGAAATTGTTGTTGGAATAGATATCGGAGGTACCAATACGGTTATTGGATTGGTGAATAGGAGCGGGGAATGTATCGTTGAATCGACCATATCTACTCAGAATCACGCTAATCTTAATACTTTTATCGAAGCCATTTCAAATAGAATTAAAGCCCTTCATCATCAAATTGGAATTGATAATTACGTTTTACAAGGTATTGGTATCGGTGCGCCAAACGGTTCCTTTAACCTTGGTGCCATTGTTGATGCTCCAAATCTTGACTGGAAAGGCTCATTGCCCATTTGCAAGCTGATTACGGCACACACAAATCTACCTTCGGTCGTTACAAACGATGCCAACGCTGCAGCCCTTGGCGAAATGCTTTTTGGTGGGGCACAGGGAATGACAGATTTTATTGTAATAACCCTTGGAACAGGATTGGGAAGCGGTATCGTTTCAAACGGCAAACTCGTTATCGGTCACGATGGTTTTGCAGGCGAACTTGGACATACCGTAGCAGAAATAAACGGACGAATATGTGGCTGTGGGAACCGAGGTTGTTTAGAAACCTATGCTTCGGCAACAGGTATTAAACGAACCGTTTTTATGCTCCTTGCTCAAAGCAACAAAGCAAGCAGCTTGAGAAGCGTTAGCTTTGAGGGGTTAACTTCAAAAATGGTAACAGAAGCAGCCATTCAAGGTGATTCCATTGCTCTCGATTCGTTCGAATATACCGGAAAAATACTGGGCACTAAGCTCGCCGATGTTGTTACCCTATTTAGCCCCGAAGCAATTTTCTTTTTCGGCGGGGTAGCAAAAGCAGGAAATTTTATAATTGAGCCAACCAAAAGGTATATGGAAGAGTTTATGTTCCCGGTTTTTAGAAATAAAGTGCAACTTCTTCCCTCTAAACTAGACGGAAACGCTGCTGTAATTGGTGCTGCGGCCCTTATTTGGCAAGAAATTAAATAGCATTCGTTCAACTTTATTTCTAACAATTCATATAATACCAACCAATCCAAAGGTCTTGTTGTATTTTGAATTATTAACAAATAGGTGCTACCTTTGAACCTCATTTATAAAAATTATCGATATGTTCGAAAGTAAAATATACTCAGAAAGACGGCTTAGGCTGCGGAAAAAGATTCGTTCTGGAATTATTCTTATCCTTGGAAACAACGAATCGCCAATGAACTATCCTCAAAATACCTATCACTTCCGTCAGGATAGTAACTTTCTTTATTTTTTTGGCCTTGATCTTCCTGGACTAGTTGGGGTTATTGATATCGAAGATGGGAAAGATTGTATTTATGGTAATAATGTAGATATTGACGATATTATTTGGATGGGCCCACAACCCACAATAAGTGATTTAGCTGCAAAAGCAGGCGTGCTATGTACTCATCCATTAAAAGATTTACCATCAACATTACAAAGAGCGATAAAACAAGGACGAAAAATTCATTTTACACCACCCTATCGTGCCGAGAATATCTTATCTCTTGAGCAATTGTTGGGAGTTAATTCCTCATTAGTTCAAAAGTATTCGTCATCTGAACTTGTAAATGCAATTGTTTCCATGCGTTCCATAAAAGAAGCTTGCGAAATTGCCGAGATAGATTCAGCGTGCGACATCGGCTACAAAATGCACACAACTGCAATGATGATGGCAAAAATTGGGGAAACAGAAAGAAACATTGCTGGAGCATTAGAGGGAATCGCTCTCCGTTTTGGTTCATCCACCTCTTTCCCTATAATTCTTTCGCAAAATGGCGAAACGCTTCACAATCACGATCACTCTCAGGTTTTAAAAGAAGGTCGCTTATTACTCTGTGATGCTGGAGCAGAAACGGTTTCGCACTACGCTTCAGATTTCACAAGAACTATACCCGTTGGTGGTAAATTTACTCAGCGCCAAAAGGATATTTATAACATCGTACTCGCTGCTAATAACAAAGCCATTGAAATTGCTAAACCGGGCATCCCTTACATTCAGGTTCATCTGGAGTCAGCAAAAGTAATTGCGGCAGGGTTAAAGGAGCTTGGGTTAATGAAAGGCGATGTTAACGATGCTGTTGCCAATGGTGCACATGCACTATTCTTCCCTCATGGACTTGGGCATATGATGGGCATTGATGTTCACGACATGGAAGACCTCGGAGAAAACAATGTTGGCTACGACGACGAAATCTCGCGCTCCGATCAGTTCGGAACTGCATACGTACGACTTGGTCGAAGACTTCAGGAGGGATTTGTTATTACAGTAGAACCGGGTATTTATTTCATCCCTGCGCTTCTTGAGAAGTGGAAAGGCGAAATGATTAACTCAGCATATATAAACTTTGATAAAGTAGCTGAATATATTGGGTTTGGCGGAGTTCGTCTTGAAGACGATCTTCTTATCACCCCAAAGGGATGCAGGCTTCTTGGGTCAAAACGAATTCCAATAACGGTAGAAGAGGTGGAAAAAACGGTATTAGGTTAAGAAACCTTATATTTATATAACAAAAAGGGCTTGATTCTCAAGCCCTTTTTTATTAGAATGCCTCGTTGGCTGTAAAATAAAACGTTGGCTTATTATCGGGGGTAAAACCAACATCAAAACGAAGATGCACGTTGGCCGGATTTACTCTTGCCCGCAATCCAAAGCCATATGATGTTTTAAATTTCTTCAATCTAATCTCATCTATTTCACTGGCAACATCTCCCACCGAACCAAACATTGAGCCTTTTAACCATTTATATATTGGAAAACGATACTCTAGCTGTGTTGCTAAAAGCACATTATTGCGATAGCGTCCCTTATAATAACCTCTTAACACATCATTCCCTCCCATGGATGGCAGAAACTGAAAAGGTGTTTTGCCCCAGGCAAAATCTCCAAATACCTGCAAACTGATTAAATGCTTTGATACAATTGGATAGTAATTCCGCAAATCTATTGTTAGTCGGCTAAACTCTAAATGGCTGCCGAATATTTTACTATTAATCATTAAGGATGCCTTGTAGAACTCACCTTCGGTGGGGTAGAAGAAATTATCGCGAGTATCCCACGTTGCAAGCATTCCTAATCCAGAAGTAAAGAAAGAACTTGTTCCTGTAATTGTATCTTTAATGAGTTGCCCTCCCATTTTAAAATCAGCTGCTTTATAGTAACTCCATTGTGCCTGAAAACCTACCATTAGAACATCTATCAACACACGTTGACGCTGAACAAGGAATGATATATCCTTAGAAATATAATTCTCCTCAAGTGAGTCGGGAGTGTTGCGTCCAATTCCAAAAAATTTATCAGGATAGTAGTCTAACTTTAGATGTCCAGAATAAAAAAAGTCCCGGTTTTCGGTATAAAACTTGGGCAATAAAGTTAAGCTTGCTTGTTTGTTTTGGGTGTAAATTAGTGTTCCGTGTATGTTTGACGCCTTTCCTTGCCCCTCTTTAGTAAAATAATAACCCGATGTTACTCCTACCCCCCATTGAGTTTCCTCTCCATAAAACAGAATTGGTATGGCTAACAGAAAGTTTCGAGAAGTGTCTTTTGGTTGTATTGAATCTTTCTGAAATGTGTAACGATCAACTGCCGTTAGTCGAATTGAGCTAAGTAAGATTACAGCAAACGTTATTGTATACTTATTCATCTTGAAATTCTCATAATTATAACGTAAAGGTAGTGAGCTTAAGGTGATTTGAATGCTTTTAATCAAATAAATATCTATTCCTCCCGTATAAGAATGTTATTCGGTTAATTGATGAACTTATTTGTTTGAAAAAATGTTTAGTAATTGTTAATAATTCTGTTCGTTTCACAATAAAAAATATTTTGCTTTTTTGGTCCTGTTATCATGTTATAAATTTTTATTGATCTTCAAAATCTTTTCCGTTTGATTTAGATAAAATTTTACACATTATATTAACCTTTTTGAACATGTTGGAAACCTCATTTTTTTAACCAAATCTACTATTAACCGATTGTTAATAAAAGTTGAATCGTTTTGATTACCAATAAAGACAAGTTTTTTAACCTGTTTAAAATTTGTTATCCGAATATTAATAGGCAATTTTGCAAGCGAGTTCAACATTATTTTTAAACCAAATTAACAGACTAACATCATCATTTTTATAAATTTATTTT
>JANYLA010000073.1 GCA_025361485.1 Bacteroidales bacterium | reverse complement strand
TTAATCGCTTTGGCAGCAGCCGATGCAGCATCATGCGCAGTTTTATTATCCGCTGTTGCATCAATATTATTCATCTCATTTTCAAGGTCACGTAATGCAGTTTCTAGGCTGTCGGAGGCTGCTTCCATATTAATATTATTTTTTTCCATCTCATCATTGAAGGTTTTCTCAAACTCTTTACCAAATTTTTCAAATTGATCTGAGTTTTTTATCACCTTATCGGCTATTGCCGTTGCACCGCTAAATATCGCTAACCAAAGAGCGGCAATAAGAATTGCAACGAGCGAGATAATAAGAGCACCAATTCCAAGCCCTTTTGAGCCATAGCCCCGGGATGCCTGAACAATAGAGATAATACTAAATATAAGAGCAAGGGTAGCCGGTAAAAATGCAACAACTCCAACGCATGGAACAAACGCAACAATAAGCGATATAACGCCGAGCACAATTCCTATAATCCCCATTACCTGCCCTGCTGTTGATGTTTTTTCTGGTTCCATAGTTTTATATTTTTATTGAATGACGATTTATTGAATGTTATTGCTGCTTATTGATTTATTAATTGATTCTATTTAACACTCATTAATACTGTTAGGTAGATTACTAATTATTCTGCCAATTTCATTATTTCATTTGAAAATTGCAAATGATGATTGTAAATAAAAAAGCAGAGGCATTTACCTCCGCTCTTTCTATATCTATTTAGATGTCAGACATCTAACCGTTATGTCTATCCAATAGAATCTCCAAAATCTTACCAGCCGCATCCGATACTGATGTGCCGGGACCAAAGATACCAACAACCCCCTGATCGTATAGATATTGGTAATCCTGAGCAGGGATAACCCCACCAACGATAACCATAATATCATCGCGGCCAAGTTTCTTTAGTTCCTCCATAACCTGTGGAACAAGGGTCTTGTGACCTGCCGCAAGGCTCGATACGCCAAGAACGTGAACGTCGTTCTCAACAGCTTGCTTAGCAGCCTCGGCTGGGGTTTGGAAAAGTGGACCCATATCAACATCGAAACCGATATCGGCGTAACCGGTTGCAACAACTTTTGCTCCACGGTCGTGACCATCCTGACCCATTTTGGCAATCATGATACGGGGTTGACGACCCTCTAACTTTGCAAACTTATCGCAAAGAGTACGGGCATTTTTAAAAGTTAGATCTTCCATAGACTCTGATGAGTAGATACCTGAAATGGAACGGATAACTGCTTTGTAACGACCAGCAACTTTCTCGCATGCATCGGATATTTCACCTAAAGAAGCGCGTTTCTTTGCTGCATCAACGGCAAGGGCTAAAAGATTACCTTCGCCAGTTCTTGCTGCGTTTGTTATAGCTAAAAGGGAAGCCTGAACTTCAGCCTCGTTACGCTCTGCGCGAAGTTTCTTTAAACGCTCAATCTGCGATAGGCGAACAGCAGCATTATCAACGTCTAGGATTTCGATTGGGTCTTGCTTATCGAGTTTGTATTTGTTCAATCCAACAATAACATCTTTGTTAGAGTCGATACGTGCCTGTTTACGGGCAGCAGCCTCTTCGATGCGCATCTTTGGAATGCCAGTTTCAACCGCTTTTGACATACCACCAAGCTCTTCAACCTCTTCAATTAGTTTCCAAGCCTTATGGGCAATCTCGTGGGTTAAATATTCAATATAGTATGAGCCAGCCCAAGGGTCAACAGCCTTACATATGTTGGTTTCTTCTTGGATATAGATTTGTGTGTTACGTGCAATACGAGCCGAGAAATCGGTTGGCAGTGCGATTGCCTCATCCAACGCGTTGGTATGCAAACTTTGTGTGTGACCAAGCGCAGCAGCCATAGCCTCGATACAAGTACGAGCCACGTTGTTGAAAGGATCTTGCTCGGTTAAACTCCAACCAGATGTTTGGCAGTGAGTACGCAATGCCATCGATTTTGGGTTCTTTGGGTTGAACTCCTTAACCAATTTAGCCCAAAGTAAACGAGCAGCACGCATCTTGGCAATCTCCATAAAATGGTTCATCCCAACAGCCCAGAAGAAGGAAAGGCGTGGAGCGAAAGCATCAATATCTAGTCCTGATTTAACACCTGTGCGAAGATATTCCAAACCATCGGCAAGAGTGTATGCTAGCTCAATATCAGCGGTTGCACCAGCCTCTTGCATGTGGTAGCCAGAGATTGATATGCTGTTGAACTTGGGCATATTCTTAGCGGTGAACTGGAAGATATCGGCAATAATCCTCATGGAGAATTCGGGTGGATAGATATAGGTATTACGCACCATAAACTCTTTAAGGATATCGTTTTGGATTGTTCCTGTTAGCTGCTCCAAGGTTGCTCCTTGCTCAAGTCCTGCAACGATGTAGAAGGCAAGAATTGGAAGAACAGCGCCGTTCATGGTCATCGAAACCGACATCTTATCGAGAGGAATACCTGCAAACAGGATTTTCATATCCTCAATGCTGTCGATAGCAACACCCGCTTTACCAACATCACCAACTACGCGCTCATGGTCTGAGTCGTATCCACGGTGAGTTGCAAGGTCGAATGCTACCGATAAACCTTTCTGACCTGCAGCAAGGTTACGGCGGTAGAATGCATTTGATTCTTCAGCAGTTGAGAAACCTGCGTACTGACGAACAGTCCAAGGTTTCATTACGTACATAGTGCTGTAAGGTCCACGAAAGAAAGGCGGAATACCTGCTGCATAGTTCAGGTGCTCCATATTCTCAAGGTCATCAGCAGTGAAAACAGGCTTAACAGCGATCAACTCTGGAGTAGTCCAGTTTGATTCAGTATTAAGTTTTCTATTGCTGCTTTTTGCTTCCTTGATATTTATTTTTGAAAAGTCTTTTCTCATAGTTCAATTTTTAAAAGATGCTAGATACCAGACTCTAGATATCAGATTTTGTTCTTAAGGTTTTAGTTTTGATTGAAATCCAATTATCATTTTTTGAAGTTCATGTAAATTATCTATTGAAACGGATATTTTTTCTTCAGTAAAATAATTTAAGTCAATTCCAATCAACAGTAAACTTTCTAGTTCATAGGATGAGGAGATTGCAATATCAAGAAAATGACAAAAATCTTTATTCGTACCTCTTCCAGAACCCTCTGCAATATTACTAGGGATAGAAACCGCCGCTCTTTGGAGTTGAGATGTAAAGGCATACCTTTCGGTTTGAGGTAAAGTTTCTGAAAGAACATAAATGTCCTTAACAATCCCCTTTGCCTTTTGCCAAATCTTCAACTCTTTAAAGTTATGCATACTATTTTCTGTTGTCTGATATCTGACGTCTGATGTCTAATTTCTTAGATTTTCAAAAGTTTCTGGTATTCTAAAAGTGTATCTAGGATGTTACTCTTCGCGCTGATGAAATTCTTAATTCCTTTTGCCTCTAATTCTGCTTTACAAGCAGGTTCTCCAGCAACAACGTATATTGCCTTGTTTCCTAGTTTCTCGAATGCTTCAGGAGCAAAGGTTGCATATTCATCATCAGAACTACAAATAACAATGATCTCAGCTTTAGAATCAAATGCAGCTTTAACACCTTCATCAACGGTTTTGAAACCGATGTTATCAATCACCTCGAAACCTGCAACAGCAAAGAAGTTGCTGCTGAACTGAGCGCGTGCACGACGCATTGCCAATCCTCCAAGCGTTAGCATAAACACCTTTGGACGTTTACCACTAGCATCAGTTTTATAACGAAGTTCCTCAATTGCTTGCGCTCCACGATATGGTACAAGTGGTTCTGCAATCATCTCGGCTGTTTTAACTGGAGTAACACGTTTAACAGCGCTTTCATTTACAACCTTGGTGTCTGCAATCTCGGTGAAGTTTGGATACTGATTTGTTCCAAGAACGGTATCACGGCGTGAGGTGATGTTCATATCACGCTTATTGGCAATCCCTTTAATTTGATCTTGTATGAATCCTTTGGTGAATGCAGCCTGATAACCGCCCATTGCTTCGACCTGTAGGAATAATTTCCATGCCTCTTGTGCAATTGAGTCGGTTAAGTTCTCGATATAATAGCTTCCTGCAGCAGGATCAGCAATTTTATCAAAATATGATTCCTCCTTTATAACAAGTTGTTGGTTACGTGCAATACGCTCCGAAAAAGCAGTTGCACTTTGATATGTTGAATCGAATGGTAAAATGTTTAATGAATCAACTCCAGCGATAACAGCCGACATCCCCTCGGTGGTTGTACGAAGCATATTAACGTAAGCATCGTAAACGGTTTTATTCCAAGTGCTGGTTTCAGCATGAATGCTCATGCGTGACGATTCCAACGATTTTGGTGCGTAAGCCTCAACAACTTTTGCCCAAAGTAATCGAGCAGCGCGGAACTTAGCAATCTCCATGAAGTAGTTTGCTCCAATCGCAAAGTTGAAACGAATACGATTTGCTGCTTCATCAACGGATGTGCCTCGTTCTGTCAAGGCCACTAAATAATCGTTAGCCATCGAAAGGGCGAATGCAAGCTCTTGTACTAGAGTTGAGCCGCTATTATGGAAGATATAGCCGTTTACACCAACTACTTTGAATTCGGGGAATTCACGAACACTTTCAACAACCTCTTTCAATCTGTTGAAAGAAGTTTCAGCATCACAGCAGAATTTTCCGTTGAGCGTTAATGATGATAATGGGCTATAGTCAATCGATGCTCTTACTTTTTTCGGATCTGCTTTGGTCTCTTTAATCTTCTGAATAAAGAATGGCAATGCTTTACGTGATGAACCACCACCGATTAGGTTAACTTCAGTTTTCTGAAAGTCGATACCATTAAGAATATTGCTAACGCCATCAAAGCATGGCTCGCAGCCTTTGCAAAGTCTGAATCCAAGCGAATCAACACCCTTGTTGAGTACATCAAGTGCTTTTTGGTTTGTTTCAGCAGGCTTATCGGCGTTAACGTCAAAATCCTGACGAACGAGCCAATTGTTGCCCTTCTCCTTGTTGCCACGGATATAGGGGAATTCCCCTGGTAGCACCTTTGTGGTATCAATATTTTTAAGGTCTTCGGCGCGATAGTAGGGCTTAACGCTGATGCCCTCCATGGTTTTCCAAACCAATTTTTTATCGTAGTCGACGCCTTTGAGATCTTCGCGGATTACCGATTCCCATTGTTCTGTTGAAACGGGCGGAAACGCAGTAAATAGCTTAGCATCTTTGTTCTTTTCTGCCATAACTAATCTTTTAGGATTTTCGGAGTGCAAAGTTACAAAATGATGTTAAAGCAAAATCAAATTTGGGTAATAAATAAGATAATCATGCTGTTAAGCATAAGTGAAATGTAAAATGAATAACGAAAAATGAACAATGAGAAACCTATGTGAGCTATTGTGCCTATTGTGGTTAATGTATTTTTTTTACAAACTTATGGTGAGTATGAGTATAGCCTAAATTTCGATAAAAGGATTGTGCTCGTTCTCGATGAATTTTAGTTGTTAGTTCAATCTCTTCGAGATTAAGTTCTTTTGCAATACGCTCTGCCTCGTTCACCAGCAAGGCACCTATTCCAGAGCCTCGAAGTTCAGACTTAATATTCAATTCCTGTAACTCGCAGGTGGGTTTTGAATGGTGAAGAATGTGTTGAACATGAAGGCTTAAAAAACCGACAATTCGATTATTTATTTCTGCAACTAAGTAGTAAATGTCAGGATCATTAATGTTTTTTATGAAGATGTTTTCAAAGGTTTCTCCATCCATTTGCTGATCTTCAAGTTCACAGATTAGCAAATAAATTGATTCAAGATCGTTGGATGTTACTTTCCTTATCGAGATGTTCATTTTACTAATAGGTATTATATAACTAACGACTCCCCCTGGCCCTTTTAAAATGTTGTTTTTGTTCTGGTTTCATGCGTTCTGTAGCATATTGAAAAATCAATCGAGGTGCTGTATCCTTCCACTGCATCATGTACATTTCGGTTTGCTCGGGGTTTTTCTTCCATGCTTCACGCAGAAACCAACCAAGCCCTTGGTGAACCTCACGTTCTTCGTCCATCATCATTGGTTCAATAAAATCGAATAAAGGTTGATACTCATTCGAGTATTTAAGCATTTTGATAAGAGCAACCGGAACGGCTCGGCGTTGAAATTTATTTTCAGATGTTCTCCATGTATCCATCCTATGGAATATGATAATCTTTTTCTCTAGAAGAACGGATATTAAATCACCGCAAATTGTGTCGCAATGAGCCCAATTACTGATTCCTACATTAAACCATTTTTCAATCTCGTTGAAAATTTCAGGGGTAAACTGCCTTTTAAATTCTTTGACTAGGAGGATGGCAAAACTCGTTTCTTCGTATTTCCCTGTAGGTATAAGCAGATGGCTTGTTTGAATAATTGTTGCGAAATCAACTAATTGAATTTTTACAATATCATCAACTTTACTTTGTAATAGTTCCTGCGATAGTCCGTATGCATTGTAACCCTCTTTGAAGTAGCGAGTATATTTTTTTACCAACGCTTCGGAGGCATTGTCGACACAAAAATTTTGAATTTCTGAAAAAAGAATTGACGAGTTCATGGTGTTATAATTATAGTGTAAACTTACAAAAAAGCTCATTATAAAATCGATTTTTTAGAATGATTCTAGCTCAATAGATGAATCGGAGGTTTAATATTTTTTATCAATATAATGTGTAATGTGTCATTGTCTGGGAATGGACTTAGCCTAATTATAAGCAAAAGTTAACTCTTTAGTAATTATTTTTTAACTTGGCAGTTTCGTTAAAATTGATGGTCTTATTAGCTGATTATTATTTTACTTGCATTTTTATTTCTTAATTGCATTTACTATGAATAAAAAAGCGGTTCCTGAAGGTTATCTTTTCTCAAAAGGGTATACCAACTATGTTTTTATTCTCCTATTCCTATTGTACATGTTTGATTATGTCGATAGAATGGTTGTTACATCCCTTTTCCCTTTTATAAAAGCAGAATGGAATCTTACCGATACGCAGCTTGGATCACTAATATCTGCCGTATACGGGCTAATCGTTATTTTAACAGTTCCAGTTTCAATCCTTGTTGACAGGTGGAGTAGGAAGCATACGATTGGCGTGATGGCGGCAATTTGGAGTATAGCAACAGCGGCAGCAGCCTTTACCAAGTCGTTTCCTCAGCTCTTCTTTACACGTGCCATAATTGGTGCCGGTGAGGCGGGTTATGCTCCTGGTGGCATGGCTATGATTTCAGCTATGTACCCAAAGGAAAAGCGTTCTTGGATGAATGGGATTTGGAATGCATCAATCCCTTTGGGTGGTGCAATAGGCGTTGCACTTGGAGGGTTTATAGCTGCAAAGTGGGGTTGGAGGGCTGCATTCGGAGTGGTTGCTATCCCGGGGTTTATTATTGCTTTGCTTTTCTTCTTTATTAAGGATTATAAAACGGTTAGATTATTTAAGAATGGAACTGGGAACTCATCTATAGGTGAAGAACAAAACGGTGATGTTCAGAGGGACGATAGATTGTTGGTTTCTTCAAAAATGTCTTTCGGTGACATTGTCAGAGAGTTTGTAAGTAAACCGTCACTTATGTTCACCTATTTTGGTATGACGGGAATAGTGTTCGTTACAACCTCAATTATGACGTGGCTTCCAAGTTTTTTTAGCCGCTTAGATAATATACCTCTTCAAAAGGCTGGTGCAAAAGCATCTTTAGTAATGCTACTTGCTATAGTTGGTGCGCCGTTAGGAGGCTATTTAGCCGATAAGTGGAGAAAGAAAAAAGTTAACGCTCGTCTGGTTTTACCTTCAATCACTACGCTTATTGCTGCAATTTTTGCCTTTCTTGCTTTTGTAGTGTTTGATGGTGCTTTGCAATATATCTTTTTACTAATGCTGGGTGTTTCAGTAACTATGTTTATACCTGCCGCGGGAGCGGTAACCCAAGATTTAGTTCAACCTGGATTAAGGGCTACATCATATGCTATTGCTGTAATAACTCAAAATCTTTTAGGTGCATTAGCTGGCCCCATCGTTATTGGATTCATATCTGATAAAACCGATATAAGTACTGCTTTATCTATACTTCCAATATTCCTAATAATATCCTCCGCTCTTTTCTTTGTTGGGTCATTATACTACAAAAAGGATTTGGAAAAAGTGGTAGATGTTCCCCTTGAGGTTTGGGGCTAATAGATAAAAAAACCCTACCGAAGGGTAGGGTTAAAACTATTAATGTTTTATTAAACTTCGAGGATTAAGCTAGTTTAACGTTTACAGCATTTAAACCTTTTTTACCTTCTTGAAGTTCAAATGTTACTTCATCATTTTCGTTGATTTTGTCAATCAAACCAGAAGCATGAACGAAATACTCTTTGCCTGATTCTGCATCTTTAATGAATCCGAATCCTTTGGAAACATTGAAGAATTTAACTGTTCCTTTGTACATAATGTTATGTTATTTTTCTCAAAGTTACAAGAAATATTCATTCAGCTACTTAAAATTTAATAAAATATACAAAAAAAGGTGTCTTTTCTTAAAACACCCTTTTTCATGATTTAGATAGTTGGATTATTTTTATTTTAACCCACGTTTTTTAAGCAATGGTTCATTCGAAGGGTCTTGACCTCTGAATTTTTTGTATTGAACCATTCCTTCATCAGTTCCTCCCTCTGTTAGTATATATTTTCTGAATTTGGCCGCAATCTCTTTGTTGAAGATGTCACCGGAATTAACAAATGCTTGAAAAGCATCAGAATCAAGAACTGCAGCCCATAGGTAAACGTAGTAACCAGCGGAATAACCTCCGATAATATGTCCAAAATAGGTTGAACGGTATCTAGGAAGTATCTCTTTCATCAGCTTAATTTTATCCATTGATTCTTTCTCGAAGGTGTTTACATCAATCTTTTTTGGTTCTGTAAAACTATGCCAATCTAGATCGAGGATTGATGCTGCAACGTATTCAACTGTTACAAATCCTTGGTTGAATACCATGCTTTTTTGTAATCGACCTAATAGTTCATCGGGAATTACCTCACCTGTTTTATAGTGTATTCCATAGTGCTTGATTACTTCAGGAACAGCAGCCCAATTCTCCATTATCTGTGAGGGTAATTCTACCATATCCCTTGGAAGGCTTCCTGCTGTTCTATCATATTTTCCGTCGATAGAGAGGTTGTGTAAAGCATGTCCAAACTCATGAAACATAGTGTGAACATCATCCCAAGTAAGTAATGCAGGAGCATCAGCTGTAGGTTTGGGGAAGTTACAAACCATTGAAACGATTGGAGGTACTCTTTTCCCATTTTCATAAGCCTGATCTCTTATTGCACCGCACCAAGCTCCTGGTCTTTTACTTGAACGGGTATAAAAGTCCATGTAAAGTATACCAGCATATTGTCCGTTGGCTTCTTTTACCTCGTAAGTTTCAACCTCTGGTGCGTAAACGGGAATATCTGTTTTTTTTGTAAATGTTAATCCGTATAATTTATTGGCAACCCAAAACATTCCATCGCGAACATTTCCAAGTACGAAGAAAGGTTTTAGTTCCGATTCATCGAGGTTGAATTTTTCTTTCTTTAATTTTTCACCATAATACCACCAATCCCAAGATTCTACTTTAAATTTGCCACCCTCTTTTTCAATAATCTTCTGCATATCCTCACAGTCTTTTTTGGCAATTTCTTGTGCAGGAACAAAAATATCAGTTAGGAATTTATAAACATTTTCGGGGGTTTTAGCCATATTCTTGCTGATAGCGTATTCTGCATAGGTTTTGTATCCCAATAAATTTGCACGTTCAACCCTCAGATTAGCAATATTTAGTAGAGTATCTTTATTGTCGAATTTATCATTGTTGTTGCTGCGCATGAAGTATCCACGATAGATTTTTTCGCGCAAATTGCGATTGTTTGCATATTGCAAAAATGGGATCATGCTGGGTTTTTGGAGTGTAAATACCCATTTGCCAACCAAACTATCCGACTTAGCCTCTTCGGCAGCGGCATCAATTATTCCTTGAGGTAGCCCCGCTAAATCTTCAACTTTATCGACAACCAATTTAAAGTTGGTATTGGTTTCGGCTAAAATATTCTCATTGAATTTAATTGAAAGTGCAGAAAGTCTTTGGTTAAGTCCTCGTAGCTTAACTTTATCAGCATCGTTTAAATTTGCACCATTACGTGTAAAATCCTCGTAGTATTTTTCAACTACTCTTTTTTGATCGGCATCAAGGTTAATGGTTTCGCGATTATCGTAAACCGATTTTATCCTTTGAAAAAGTTTCTCGTTCAGAGAAATATTATCGCGGTGCTTTGTAGTTTTTGGAGCAATTTTTCTATTAATAGCTTGTAATGCTGAACTTGTATTAGCCTCGTTTACAGTACCAAAGGCTCTACTGACCTTACCTAATAGATTTCCAGATTTATCGTATGCTAGAATAGTATTTTCAAAAGTTGGTGCTTCTGTATTGTTCACGATTGCATCAATCTCGGCCTGTTGTTCAACTATTCCCTTTTCAATAGCAGGTAAATAATGACTCGTGTCAATCTTGTCGAATGGTGGAACACCAAAAGGTGTATTGTACTCGCTAAAGAAAGGATTAGTCGATTCGGTCACTCTCTGCTTACATGCTGAAAACAGAAAAACTGGAAGAATAAGTAGCATAGTTAGTTTTCTCATAAATGGTTAGGCTTTGGGTTTGCACAAAAATTGTTTCTTGCTTTGATATTTAAAACAGGGTATGGTTTAAAGTTTCTTGATTTGAATCTCAACTTTGTATGGTATTGCTTTCATATCGCTTGCCAAGCATTGTCAATATTGTTTTGAAAAATAGTTGAGAACTCGATTCTTGGTGAAATATCTAAAAACGAGTAGGTTACTCTTGATAAGTATAGTCCTTGAGGATAAGCTGGGACTATTTTTTTCGGAGTCCCTTTTAACGAAAGGTAGCTTTCAAACTCTTTGAGTGTTATTTCGCCGGTACCAACCTCCATCAATTTCATGACGATTATCCGAACCATTCCTTTTAAGAAACGATTAGATGATATTTGAAACCTCAGTTTATCGCCATTTTTGTCTGAGAATAGCTGCGCAGTTGTGATGTTACAAATGTTACTTGGGTTCTTATCAGGACTTTTGCAGAAATTGCCGAAATCATTGTAGCCTAGCAACATTTCTGCTGCTTCTTTCATTTTACTAAGGTCTAAATTTTTTAATGGGTAGTATGAGCTTAATCCATGAAGAAAAGGATTTTTATAGGTATGAATAAAATAGTCGTATGTGCGCCGAATAGCATCAAGCTGGGCATGAGGATAACCTTCAACGGGGATGATATCAAAAATGGCAATATCTTCCGATAGCATTTTGTTTAGGCGGAATAGCAGGTCGAAATCCCATGGCTCATCCACATCCATATGAAAAAAATATTGACTGGCATGAACCTGAGCATCGGTTCTGCCGCATCCCAAACAGGTGATTTTGGTTTTTAGTAGCTTGCTAAGGCTTGTTTCCAGAACCTCTTGTATGCTTAGAACTTTGTTTTGTCGTTGCCAACCTCTGTAGTTGTAACCGTTATATCCGATATGAAGAAAGTATCTCAATGTTCAATTTTTTTAGAAAATCTTGTTGATTAGTTATTTGCAAAGCTACTATAAAATAAAAGACCGCCGATCAACGGATCTGCGGTCGGGTAAGAAATAGTAGAATAATTTACTCTATTCCAGAGTATAGCTTCATGAACTGAACCCTTTCGATTGCAGCAGGATTTTCAAGATTTGATTTACTTAATTTACCCCTAAACTCATCCACGCTGTTAAAATTATGTCGTTTCATCCAATCGTTCATGCGCAAAAGGATATCCGGCACAACGTTAAATCCGTGTTTATAAAAAACCGATGCCATTTGAACAGTATTTGCTCCAGCAAGCAGCATTTTCACAACCGTTTCAAAGTTATGTACTCCCGTTGAGGCTGAAAGATCGCAGCTGGTTTTTCCCGATAGAATTGAAATCCATCGAAGAGTATGGTTGTATTCGAAATCAGAGCTGTAGATATTGCCGGGTGCTAAAGTAATTTTTTCAATATCAATATCAGCATTGTATGGTCGATTAAAAAGGACAAGACCATTAATTCCGCTTTCCGATAATTTTTGGACCGATTGTGCCAAAGAGGTAAAATAGAATCCAATCTTGATAGCAATTGGAATCGTCACGTATCGCTTTACTTCGTTGATGATTTCGTAATATACCTTTTCGTTCTCCTCATCGGTGCGTCTAAAGTCGGAGGGGAGAATGTAGATGTTTAGTTCAAGCGCATCAGCACCAGAATCCTGAATTTTTTTGGCAAACGATTGCCAGTCATAGTTTGATACGCAGTTAATACTTGCAATAATTGGAATATCAACAGTTTTTTTTGCTTCAGTAATTAAACTTAAATACTTGGAGAGTGTGTTATTCTTTGCATAATCATATATATATGAGTACGCTTCCTCGTAATCGTAAACTCTTTTACTTAGTATTGTGCTTGGTGCGTTATTGAATGTTTTGACGCTGCCGTGCTCATCCTTAATGTAATTCTCGGTCTCGATGTGAATCTGCTCCTCAAACATCGATTTAAGAACAATTGCACCTATACCATTGTCGGCTAGCGTTTTGATGTTGGCAATCGTATTGGTAAGTCCACTACTGCTAGCAATTAAAGGGTTTTTAAGCGATAAACCCATGTAGGTTGTTTGTAAATTGGCCATATAATATTATTTTATTGCTCTAATACCAAATACAATGATTGGTAAAAGAGGATTTTTGCTGAAATAAAAAGTTATTCAATTGCTGCTTCAATTGTTTGAGCAATTTGTTGAATATCAACGCTTGCCGATTCGAAAGTTATTTTAGCCTTTTCGTAGTATTTTTTTCGTTCGTCAAGCACTCTTAATATGTAATCATTTAGCTCTTGTTGGTTTTTGCCCCAAAGCAAAGGGCGATCTGTTTTAGATGCAATTAAACGAGCCACTAGCTCGGCAACGTCAGCTTTTAAATAAATTGTTAAACCGATTTTATTCATGTAATCGATACTATTATAAAAACAGGAAGTTCCACCACCCGCAGCGATAATAATATTGCCTTCAATGGAAGAAACCTCTCTTAGGGCTTCATTTTCAATTACCCTGAAATGATCTTCCCCCTTTTGCTCAAAAATCTGCTTAACCGATTTGTTGTACTTATTCTCAATAAAAGCATCTAAATCGATGAATTCATAGTTAAGGTTTTTTGCCAATTCAATACCAACAGTTGTTTTTCCACTTGCCATAAAACCAATAAGATATACTATCATCAATATGAATTTAGAAGGTGTATACTTTTAATTTAAACGTTTACAAGGTAATATATTTAGATGAAAAAAATATAAGGGGCTAAAATCAAAAACAAAAATATTTGGAAAAAGCGATAGGGTATAGATTACGATCAGGGTCATATAAATGAAAGTTGAAAAACCAGTTTAACAATTTAAATAAAAAAATATGAAAACTTTTATTAAAAGATTAACTAACTTGAGCATGGTTGCCTTACTAGCATTAGTAATTGGTTCCTCGTTTGCTCAAAATAACACGAGTTACTTCACGGTAAATGGTGTTATCAAGGATTCTAAAAGCAAGCAAAAGGTTATTTTTGCTAGCATCTCTGTTCCAGGTACAAATATTGGAACCGTTTCAAATTCTGAAGGCGAGTTTACTCTTAAAGTTCAGAAATCGTTAAATGCAACAGAATTTGAAGTCTCTCACCTCGGGTATTTAAATAAAAAATTTAATATCCTTGAGAGCATAAACGGAGAACAGACCTTTTATGTGGATCAATATTCTGTACAAATTGAGGAGCTTGTAATAAGACCCGAGGATCCTCTAAGTATAGTATTGCGAGCTATTAATAATGTTGGTGATAATTATAGCAATGTTCCCAATATGTTAACAGGCTTTTATCGTGAGGCAATTAAGCAAAATCGTGATTATGTATCGATTTCCGAAGCTATAATTGATATCTATAAGTCATCCTACACAAACTACATGGAATCGGATAGAGTCAGGGTTTTTAAAGGAAGGAAAGGCTCAAATGTTAAGAAAGAAGATACACTTACAGTAAAACTTATTGGTGGCCCTAATATCTCTCTATTGCTCGATGTTGTAAAAAATCCAGATGTATTACTTTCGAAAGAAAATTTGGATTATTATTCATATGAACTTCTTAACGTTGTCAATATTGATGGCAAATTAAATTACGAGATTGGATTTAAACCAATCGTAACCTTGAGCTATCCGCTTTATTATGGAAAAATTTACATAGAGAAGGAGACATCCGCTTTTACCATGGCACAATTTAGTCTCGACCTGAAAGATGAAATGAAAGCAGCACAAGCTTTTGTTAAGAAAAAACCGTTAGGTCTAAGGTTTGTTCCAACCACAACAAGTTTTTATGTAACCTATAAATTGCAGGATGGTAAGTATTACATTAATTATTTACGCAGTGAGATTAAGTTCTCGTGTAATTGGAAGAAGAAAATATTCAAAACTAACTATACTGTAATGTCTGAGATGGCCGTAACGGAAAGAAAAACTGATAATATTGAAAAGTTTACTGCCAAGGAATCATTTAAGCAATACACTGTACTAGCCGATAAAGTAAATGAGTATTTTGATGCTAACTACTGGGGAGAGTATAATACCATCGTGCCCGATGAATCAATTCAATCAGCAATAAATAAATTCAATAGAAGATTAAAAAAGCAATAATTTAAAATTTTATAATTAGTGTAAACTATCTCGATAAATTTAAAGAAGTTAGGGTTAGTAGGTAAAGAAAAGCCCCACACGAAAAGCAAGATTCAATAGCATGTAGTGTGGGGCTAAAAAGAAAAAGTTTAACGGGATAGTTTATAGTTTTTTGAAAACTCTTTTTAGTTGTAACTTTACATCAAATAAATTAACAAAAAAACGATGCAACTGGCGGGATTTATTAAGCAAACAAGAATAAAACAAGATGATTTAGCTGAATTTGAAAAACTCTTCAAATCATTCTACTCGCCACTTTGTCATTATGCCTTTAAGTTTTTGAAAGATATGGACTTATCGGAGGATATAGTTCAAGAATTTTTCTACAACTATTGGAAAAACAGGCAGACAATGAGTATTCAAATTTCAATAAAGTCATATATGTATCGGGCAATACGAAATAATTCATTAAAGTATCTTGAGCATGTAAAGGTTGTTAAAAAGTATGAGCAGAACTTTATTGAAACCAATAGCAATGATGCAGGCTTAAATAGCAATGAATTAGAGCTGAAAGAATTAAATGATATTATTGAAACAACGCTAAACGATTTACCAGAAAAATGCAGCCATATTTTTAAACTGAGCCGATTTGAGGGGTTGAAATATAATGAGATAGCTGAAAAACTTTCAATTTCTTTAAAAACAGTTGAGGCGAACATGGGGAAAGCGCTTCAACTATTTCGGAAAAACCTTAAGCAGTATGAAGAAATTGCATGTTAATCGTTCATACTTAAGTTTGAAAGCCATGAAACTAAATATAAATAATACAAAAGATTTCGAAGTCATTGCAAAATACCTTGCAGGGGAAATGAGCAACGACGAAACTTCTCAGTTTGAGAATCAAATCGAATCTTTTCCCGAAAACAAAAAAACAATTTTGGAGATGAGGAATCAGTGGGAGCAATTGGGAAATTATAAGAATAAAAAGGAAGTTGATACGAACAATGGGTGGCAGAATCTTTTTAATAGATTAAGTTCCGACGAGCTAATCCCAGAAAACAGAATTATTGAACACCGACTTGCACCCGTTTGGGTAAAGTGGGCCGCTTCAATTGCTGTTATAATGACTATTGCAAGCTTATCCTTTTACTCAATATTTAATAATAAATCAAGCCTAATAAGCTTACAGACTGGCACCGAATCTAATACGCTGATTCAAACTTTAAATGATGGATCTGTCGTTTACTTAGCAAACAATACTACCTTTTCATATCCTGAACAGTTTAGCTCCACTGAAAGAAAGGTTAACCTTAAAGGAGAAGCATATTTCGACATCACACCGAATGCAAAAAAACCATTTAGAATCGAAACCGATAAGGTTGTAGTTGAGGTTTTAGGAACCGCATTTAATGTTAAGTCGGAGAATGGTGATCAATTTGAGTTGGTGGTTGAACGAGGTAAGGTTAGAGTAACACTTAAAAGCGATCCTTCACAATCACAGATTGTGCTTCCTGGCGAGAAAATATCTACAAATAATAACCATCTTGTGAAGCTTAAGAGCGAGAACTCAGCTTTTTCTCTTCGGAAAACTAAACGGATCATGTTTAAGGATGAATCGTTAAGCAATATTGTTAAGGTGATTAATAAGAACTATAACTCCAAAATACAACTTCAAAATCAGCAAATTGGCGAAAGGAAGTTGACCGTTATTTTCCACGATTATTCACTTAATCAGATAACAGAAATCCTGTGTGAATACCTTAATCTTAAGGTTGAGGAAAAGACCGATTCAACATTAATAATTAAAGCTATTGAAAAATAAAAAATAGGTGAGTTCCAACCCTATATATAATAGAGCAGAAGTCTATCGAAAAATTTCGATTCTTCTGTTTTTTATAATCACAGCAAATCTTATATCGGCACAGGAGTCAGTTCTTGACCGAAAAATTTCATTAGCCCCTCAACGATCATCTATCTATGACGTTTTAAATCAGATTACTGAATCAACAGGCTTCTTTTTTATATACGACAGTAATTTAGTCGAAAACGATAAACAGGTAGATGTTGTTTCCGATAGTATTCCCCTGAAGCAATTCCTTTCCCTAATTCTTGCTGATAAAAAGCTCAATTTCAAAATAATCGAAAAGCATATTCTTATTTACAAACCAGATGAGCAAAGGGTTGTTAATCGGCCTGAAAAAAAAGATTCAACCAAGTTATTAAGCATCAGAGGGCAAATATTTGATGGGTTAACAAAAAAACCACTACCGTTTGTATCTGTTGGTATTGCTGAAAAGGGCATCGGTACGGTTAGCAATTATGATGGAATATTTAATGTAAAAATTCCAGCTAATTCATCCGGTGCTGTAATTACCATTTCGCATCTTGGCTATCGGAATCAACAAATTCCTGTACAAGCATTTAGTGAGCATAAAGTTGATATTTTTTTGGAAACGGAATATATATCTATTCAAGAGGTAATAATTAGGAACATTGATCCCCGAGAGGTAATAAAAAAAGTTTACGAAAATCGATCTTTAAACTATTCTGTAGATCCTGTCTACATTACTAGCTTTTATCGAGAAGGTGTATTAAGAGAGAGTAAATATCTTAACTATTCCGAAGCTTTGGTAAAAATTTTTAAATCTCCCTTTGCACGAAGTTTTGAATCAGATCAAGTTAAGCTTATACAGTCACGTAAGATAATTAATTCCGATCAAAAAGATACGTTAATCATAAAAATTAAGGCAGGCCTCAAAAGCTCATTAACGCTCGATCTTATCAAGAATACAGCCGATTTTATCGATCCTGAATTTATCGATAGTTACAACTATTCAAAAATCGATATTGTATCGATAAACTCGCGTAACGTTTACGCGATTGCATTTGAACAGAAAGAGACCGTTTTTGAGCCGCTATATAAAGGCACTTTATACATCGATATGGAAACCTATGCGCTTGTTAGCGCCGATTTTGAGGTTAACCCAAAGTATGTTGAGGATACTGATGATATGTTTGTTGTGAAAAAAAGTAGAAGGTTCAGTATAACTCCCAAAAAAATAAGCTATTCCGTTAGCTATATTTTAAGGAATGGCAGGTATTATTTCAATCATATGCGGGGCGATTTAACAATTAACTATAAGAAGCGTTACCATATCTTCTCAAATGATTTTCATGTTTTCCTTGAATTGGCAAGTTGTCAATTGGATACAATAAATGTTCATCGATTTTCTCGCGAAGAGGCGCTAAGAACGAATACGGTTTTTCTTGAGTCAAAATTCAATTTCGACGAAACTTATTGGGGTGATTATAATATTATTACTCCCGAAGAGAAAATTAGTCAAGCTCTATCGCGAATTAACGCTAAGATGGAATTTGTTAAGCCAGAATAGGCTCATAAATTTAAAATTTACCAATCCGTTTCGTTTGTTATTACCCCTCGGCTAATTGTAAGTATTATAAAATCATGCACATACATATTTGAGTAGTGTTAGTGTAAAATCATTTTTTTTATCATTTGTTTCTTCAATCCCCTTTTTCTACCTTTGTCAGCCCTAAAAATGGTTATAAAATTGTAGTTCAGATTGATATAGCCAATTATTCTAGGATGGGTTAAGTTAATTAATGTTTTTATCAGAATGACCCAATGGTCAAATTTGATTAGTAATTTAATATTATCAGAATGAATATTCTAAAGGAACAAGTTGATGCGCTAAACGCAGTGCTAAAGCTAAAGATTGACAAGGTAGATTATGAACCCAAAGTTGAAGAGGCTTTGAAGGATTACCGTAAAAAAGCGGCTATCAAAGGGTTTCGTCCTGGCCATGCTCCCGCATCGCTAATCAATAAATTATACCGCAAACCAGTTATTGTTGAAGAGGTTAATAAGCTAATCTCAGAATCGCTTTCAAAGTATTTGGTTGAACAAAAGTTAAATATTCTGGGCGAGCCATTACCAAGTGAGCAGCAAAAGCCTATCGATTGGGAAAATCAGGAAGATTTTGAATTTACTTTTGACCTTGGTTTAGTTCCTGAATTTGAGCTTAAGCTAAGCAAAAAAGATAAAGTTCCGTACTATACCATTAAGGTCGACGATAAACTCCGCGAGATTTATTCTAACAGCTATCGTCAACGAAATGGTAGTTATCAACCGATTGAAATTACCGCTGAGAATGATTTAGTTAAGGCTTCTCTTAACGAGCTTAATGCCGATGAATCACCGAAGGATGGTGGTATTTACGTTGAAAATGCGTCAATATCCATTGCATTGGTTGCTGATGAAACTGAAAAAGCAAAGTTGATTGGTCTTAAAGCCGGAGATGTTGTTACCATCGATACCTTAAAGGCATTTCCAAATGCAACGGATAAAGCGGCTCTTTTACATATTTCTAAAGATAAACTGGTTGACGTTCAACCCTTGTTTCAGGTTACGGTTAATGAAACAATGACTTTTGCCAAGGCTGAACTTGATCAAGAGCTATTCAATAAAGTTTATGGTGAGGGTGTTGTTAATTCTTTAGCAGAATTCAATGCCAAGATGGATGAGGAGATAAGCAAGAATCTTGCACACGAAAGCGACCATCGCTTGCTAACTGATTTAAAGGAAAAACTGATCGAAAAATTCAAGATTGAACTACCAAAAGAATTTCTTATCCGTTGGTTAGTGGCAGTTAATGAGGGCAAGCATACCCATGAACAGATTGAGTCTGAGTTCCCAATGTTTGAAAAGGATCTTAGCTGGCAGCTAATTCGCGATAAGGTTGCTTTAGAAAACGACCTAAAGATTTCAGAAGAGGAAGTTCATGCGTTTGCAATGAATTTTGCTCGTCAACAATTCGCTTCATACGGGATGAGCCAAATGCCCGATGAGTATTTGGTAAGCTATGCCGATAGCGTTCTTAAAAAAGAAGGTGAAAAACGCAAAATTCAGGAAAAACTACTCGAAGATAAGGCGGTTGCAATTATCAGAGAGACCATTAAACTCGACGAGAAAGAAGTTACTACAGATGAATTCAATAATTTGAAGTAAGGATTAATAGATGATTTGAGAAACCGGCAAACGAAAGTTGCCGGTTTTTTGTTAACCATTAATCACCTTCTTTGTTATTATACAATTCAACTATTAAAAAAAGGAATTATCTTTGAGTTAATTCAGACAATAGAAAATCATTCGCGAAAAGTTAAAACATAATAATCATTCATATGAACGAATTCGAAAAGTATGCCATTAGGCATCGAGGAATAAGCAGCTTATCGTTGCATAATTTTCAATCAATGCATAGCAGCTATATTTCACCAACAATCATTGAGGAGCGTCAGCTGAACATTGCTACCATGGATGTTTTCTCGCGTCTTATGATGGATAGAATAATTTTCCTAGGAGTACCCATTAACGATGATGTTGCTAATATCATTCAGGCACAGTTACTATTTCTTGAATCTACAGACCCTTCAAAGGATATTCAAATTTACTTGAACACCCCTGGTGGTTCAGTTTATGCAGGGTTAGGTATTTATGATACCATGCAGTATATCAGCTCTAATGTTGCAACGATTTGTACAGGAATGGCCGCATCAATGGGCGCAGTTCTGCTAACTGCTGGTGAAAAGGGAAAACGTACTGCATTACCACACTCAAGGGTGATGATTCACCAACCTATGGGTGGTGCAGAGGGACAAGCTTCGGATATTGAAATTACCACCCGTGAAATTCTGAAACTTCGCGACGAGCTATACAATATCGTAGCAAAGCATTCAGGAAATCCCTTTGAGAGAATCCAAAAGGATTCAGATCGCGATTATTGGATGACCGCCATTGAGGCCAAAGAGTATGGCATGATTGACGAGGTTTTGTTGAGAAACGGAGTTAAATAGAGTCTTTATTTTGATTGGACTTAAACCTGACAGGTAATTAAGATCTGTCAGGTTTTTTTATTAAATTTCTTTCAACGAAAACCCAAGTTTTAGAAGATTTTCAGGCTTTACAATCTCCCTTAACTTTGAATTTTCCATTAATTTAAGACTTTCATTCGCTTCGAAAATATTCAGCCCCTTTGATTTCATCTCATTAGCCAAGGTAGCCGCTTTATTAAATCCGATGTAGGGCAGTAGAGCTGTGCTAATGGATGGATTTAGGAATAGCTGCTCATTTGCTTTATTGGTGTCAACCTCAATACCTTGAATCATATTCGACATCAGCGAATTGTTTGCTGAGATCAGCAATTTAAGGCTATCGAGTAACGCATGACCAATTAGCGGGATATAGGCATTCAAATCGAGCACTCCTTGTCCGCACAATCCTGAAATTAGCTGATCGTTGCTGTACACCCTATGTGATACGCTAATTACGTACTCAGCAATTACTGGGTTTATTTTGCCTGGCATAATGGAACTTCCAACCTGCCGTTTTGGAATAGATAGCTGATTATCTGAAATATCGGATGACATTAGCCGGAGGTCGGAGACCATCTTTTCGAGGTTTACAGCATGAGCTTTCATGGTGGCATGAATCTCAACAAAAGTATCGAGGTTGGCTGTAGCATCGTTTAGATTTTCGCTTCGGGTAATCGGGAGATTGGTCAACTTTTGCAGCTGATTTACTACCTCCATAATAAAAAAACGTGGTGTTCCAATTCCTGTTCCAATAGCACCACCACCAAGGTTTACAACTTTAATTCGCTCAAAGCATTTTGAAACCCTCCACCAATCGCGCGATAAAGCTTCGCTGTAAGTGCTAAACAATTGCCCCCACGATGATGGCACTGCTGCCTGCATTTGGGTGTAACCCAATCTCAAACTGCCCCGATGCTTCTTTTCCTGCTCTTCTACTTTAAACCGTAGGTTGTTGATTGATTCCTCAAGCACAACTAAAAGTTGAAGCGTAGCAACCTTTAGAGCGGTTGGCACAACATCGTTGGTGGATTGAAAAATATTTGCATGCTCTATAGGATCGATCTGGTTATAGTTGCCTTTTTTATCACCAAGATTGATTAATGCAAGGTTTGCAATTATCTCATTAACATTCATATTGATACTTGTCCCAGCTCCACCCTGAATGGCGGGCACAATAAATTGATCGTAATGTTTTCCTTCAGAAATCTCAATCGATGCTTTTATCAACGAATCGATAACCTTATCATCAATCAATAAATAATCTTTTTTTGATATATCCGCATCACCCCTTAATGCCTTTGTAAACTCCATGTAGGTTAGGAAGCAAGCGTGCTTAACGAGGCCCATCGCCTTATACCACTCAATCTGAAACGGGGTTGTATCGGGGAAGTTCTCCTTTGCCCGTAACGAGTGGATGCCGTAAAGGGCATCAACTGGAATTTCCATTGAACCAAGATAATCTGACTCTATTCTCATATCCTTCGGATTTTATCCAAAAGTAAGAATAAAAAATTAGAACGCTGATGACGCAGATTAAACAGATAGCCACAAATAGTTTCAGTGAAAACCTGTTCTATTTGTGTCATTTGTGTTCTACTATGAAAGTTTCTCAGAAATAATTAAACCATGTAACTTCTTTGCGATCTTTTTCTTATTGCGTTTTTAATAAAACGAGTATCTTCGCCCACTATTTATGATAAAATTAATATTGTTATATATATAATATTCAGTACATTACACTAATATATGAATAAAAAGACAATTGCCGTTTATGCTAGTGCAATTATTGCAATGATTTTTTGGTCCTACTCTTTTATTTGGTATAAGGAGGTTTTTGTTTTCTATAAACCCATAACGCTTGTCCTTTTCAGGTTGGTTATTTCAAGCATCTTCATGTTTGTCCTAACGCTTTCATTAAACCGCTTAAATCCTATAAAAAAACACGATATAGGGAATTTTCTACTTCTGGCATTCTTCGAACCGTTTATGTACTTCATCGGGGAGAGTTTTGGAGTTAGCCTAATCCCATCATCTTTGGCGGCAGTGATTGTCGCAACGATTCCGCTATTTAGCCCCATAGGCGCGTATTATTTTCATAAGGAGCGTATCTCACTTATGAATTTTTTGGGAATTGTAGTTTCAATTTTGGGTGTTGCCATCGTTATTTTTCACAAAGGTTTTGTGGCGATCGACGCTAATCCATTAGGCGTTGCCCTAATGTTTTTAGCTGTACTGTCAGCATTATTCTATTCTGTTATGATAAAGAAGATGGCTGATCGCTACAACGTTTTAACGGTTATCACTTATCAGAATACCTTTGGAATTATATACTTCATACCTATTTTCTTTATCTTTGAGTTTGAGCATTTTCAAACCGTTACCATTACCTGGGCCGTTATAGTCCCTTTGTTAAAGCTGGGCATATTTGCTTCATCCTTTGCTTTTATCTTCTTCACTTTCGCCATGAAGAATTTGGGAATAAGCAAGGCAAATATTTTCACCAATACCATCCCTGTTGTTACAGCAATACTTGCTTGGATTTACCTTGGGGAAGATCTAAACGTAAACAAGGTTATTGGTATTTTTGTGGTAATTGGCGGACTGTTTCTTTCGCAGTTCCATCCTAGGATGATAACCAATCTGTTTACAAGGAACAATGTCGAATACTAAAAAACTTTTGTCACAGCTCAGCCAACTTGCAAATAGCACCGAAAGCGATAACAAAAATTTGCTGAAGCAGCTTAATCGCCGACCGCAATCGGAGGTTGATGCTCTTTTTCAAAAATTGCACGATGAGGTTTTCGAGGAGATAAACTGCCTCGATTGCGCCAATTGTTGCAGTACTATAAGCCCGATTATCACCGATAGGGATATCGATAAGATGGCTAAGGCTTTAAGAATTAAACCTTCAGAGGTGGTTACGAAATATCTTCGGATTGATGAGGATAACGATTACGTTTATCGAAATCATCCATGCCCTTTCCTTGGGGCTGATAACTACTGCTCAATTTATGAAGATCGACCCAAAGCTTGTCGCGAATATCCACATACTGATAGGAGAAAGATTCAACAGCTATTCAATCTCACCCTTAAGAATGCTAAAGTTTGCCCTGCGGTATATCTTGTTTTGGAGAAGGCTAGGGGTTTACGATAGAGTTCTCTTTCAGTAAATTCTGCACTAATCAGTTATTATATTTTACAAAGTTCAGTCGGGTTTTTTATCTCTTAACCTAATTTAATGGTGATATAAATCATTCATTCTTTTCCTGTTAAGGCTGCAATTGAATTTAACAAATAGCTACCTTGTACTTGATTTATTGAAAATTATTCCTATTTCATTTCTAACATTTTATCGTTAGATTAATCAAAATAGGAACACTTTCTATTTTGACCCTTTTTATGCTTGTTAGACAAATTTAGTATGGCCAAAATTTTAGCTATCGACGATAATAAGGATAATTTAGCTGTACTCAAAGCTATTCTTTCAGAGGCGTTTCCTTCTTCTAAACTTTTTTTTGTACAAGATGGTAAGAAAGGGTTGGAACTATGTCATACCGAAGCGCCTGATGTTATCCTGCTCGATTTAGTTATGCCTGAAATCGACGGATTTGAGATTTGCGCACAGCTAAAATCTAACGATTTTTTGAAAAATATTCCGATTATCATCCTAACCGCTACAAAAACAGGTAAAGAGAATCGAATAAGGGCATTAGAGCTGGGCGCCGATGCGTTTCTTTCAAAACCAATTGATGAAGCTGAGCTCATTGCCCAAATCAAGGTTATGCTTCGGATTAAGGAATCGGATGATAATAAGCTTGAACAAAACCTTAAGCTATCGCAGCTTGTATTAGAACGAACGCATGAGCTCGAAAACGAGCTGGAGGTGAGAAAACGGGCGGAAGCAGAATTGCAGATATCTTTAAAAAGTTTAGAAATTAGCAAAGAGTCGTCGCTCAATTTAATGGAGGATTTAAAGAGTGAAATTCTTGAGCGTAAAATTGCCGAAGAACGAATTGGGAATTTAAACGAGCGGTTATACCTTGCTAAGGATGCTGCAAAATTTGGTGTGTGGGATAGAGATTTAACCACCAATCGCCTTATTTGGGATGATATTATGTACGAGATTTACGGCATAAGCAAGCAAAGTTTTCCGGAAGTTTATGATGCTTGGCTTAATACAATTCACCCCGACGATAAAGAAAAAATTGATAGCATAACAAAGCAGGCCATTAAAGGCGAAAAGGAGTACAACACCGAGTTTAGAATAATCCATCCCCAAGGAAATATCCGATACATCAAAGCGCTCGGTCTGGTGGTTCGCGATTCGTCGAACAATCCTGTTCGAATGACAGGTATTAACTACGACATTACCGAAACAAAAAGAGTAGAAGAATCATTGCAGGAAAGTAAATCGCAGCTCGACTTAGCCCTTCGCTCTGCACAAATGGGTGTTTGGTTCTGGGATATCAAAGAAAACAAAAGGTTTTTCGATAAGCATAGCTGTACAATTCTTGGAATTGATCCTGCCGTTTTTAATGGAACCGAGAAAGAATTCTTTAAAGTGATTCATCCGGATGATATGACGAAGGTATTGGAGTCATATTCTCGAACAATCAAAAGCAATGCTTTTTATGAAGCAGAATACCGAATTGTGTGGCCTGATGGAAGCATCCGATTCGTTAATGCACGAGGTCGTTTAGTCCTCGATGAGAACGGAAACCCTTCGCGGTTGAATGGGGTGCTATGGGATGTTACGGAGCAAAAACTTAACCAGCAAGCCATTCAGCTATCGAACCAAAAGATGAGTTTGCTTTTTGAGCAAACCCCTTTGGGAGTAATTGAATGGGATAACAATTTTAATGTAAGGGACTGGAACCCATCGGCCGAGAGAATATTTGGTTTTTCAAAGGCGGAGGCTTTGGGAAAACATTTTAGCTTTATTACTCCCAAACAAGATTCTCACCAGGTGAATGATCTCGCTTTATCGCTTATAAAACAAAAGGACGGCCACAGATCAACCAACGAAAATATAACCAAGAATGGTTTAAGCATTATCTGCGAATGGTTTAATACTACTTTAGTCGATTCCAGAGGTAAAACCTTTGGTGTAGCTTCGTTAGTTCACGATATTACCGAGCGCAGGCAAGCCGAAATTGCGCTTCATAAATCGAATAGCCAATGGGATACTACCTTCAACTCCATTCAGGATAGCATTATGATGCTTGATGTAAACCAACGGATTATTAAGTACAATAAAGCATTCGCCGATCAAATTGGAAAACAAATAAATGGGTGCAAAAACCCTTATTGCTTTAATCTAGTTCATGGAACTGATTGCCCAATCAGTGGGTGTCCGTTTACGAAAATGAAAAATACCCGCGAAAGGGAGATATTGAGCTATGAGACCGAAGGTCGCTACTACGACTGTATGGTTGACCCTATATTTGATGATCGAGGGGCAGTATCTGGGGCAGTTCATATTATTTACGATATAACCGAACGCAAACGGGTTGAAATAGAACTCATCAAATCCAAAGAAAAAGCGGAGGAGAGCGAAAAGCTAAAATCTGTTTTTCTTGCCAATATGAGCCACGAAATTAGAACACCACTAAATGCAATTCTTGGTTTCTCCGATTTTCTTGGCGATCCATTGTTAACCGAAGAGAGAAGGAAGAAGTTTGTTGATATCATCAATAACTCGGGGCAGCAGCTTCTTCACATCATCAACGACTTAATCGATATTTCAAAGCTAGAATCAAAGCAGCTAACGCTAAGCAGTAAGGAATGCAAGATAAATGATATGCTTACCGATACTATTGAAATATATAATAGAAGCGAATCATTACAAAATAAACCTGATATTAGACTGATATTAAATTTACCCGTTCAGCAATTCGATCTGGTTATCAAAACCGACAAAATTCGCTTACAGCAAGTTCTCAATAATTTAATAACAAACGCTATTAAGTACACCAACGAGGGGTTTGTTGAGGTCGGATATGAAATCAAGTCAAAAAACAATGCTTCATTTATCGAATTTTTCGTAAAAGATACTGGTATTGGAATTCCTAGCGACAAGCATGAAATTATTTTTGAACGGTTTCGGCAGGTTGAGGAGAACGGTTATCGCGAAGGGACTGGCCTTGGCCTTAGCATTTCAAAAGGAATAGTTGACCTTATGGGAGGTGAAATTTGGTTCGATTCAGCGGTTAACAAGGGCACATCATTTTATTTCACTTTGCCGTACCAGTTTTTATCACCCAATAAAAAAATTGAAGCTGTAATTGAATCCTCTGGGGCAAGCCTTGCTTACAAAACAATTATTGTTGCGGAAGATGATTGTAACTCCTTTAAGTTTGTAAATGAACTCCTTTCGGAAACAAAGGCGAACATTATTCATGCAGAAAATGGCCAAGTTCTGCTCGATCTCCTTCAAAAAGTAAAACCCGATTTAGTTCTGCTCGATATTAATATGCCCGTTAAAACAGGCTTCCAGTGTATGCAAGAGATTAAAGCGAAAGGGTATAAGTTTAAGGTGATTGCCCAAACGGCTTATGCCATGGCCGAGGAGAGAGAGAAATGCTTAAACGAAGGATGCGATGGCTATATCTCGAAACCCTATACCAAGAAAACATTACTGAATACTATTAATGCTGTGTTGGGATTTTAGGATGAGAATAATAGTAACCATAGAAGCGTTCAAAACCTAAGGGGAATCGAAAAATTCAATTAGTAAATGCAACAATGATTGATTTTCTCTCTTTCCGAAATGCAGCGATAGCGGAATGAAGGAAAGAGAGAAAAGCCCGAAAGACATTTTCTCTCTTAATGCAAATGTTCGACCTTTGTTTTCGTCTAA
>JANYLA010000014.1 GCA_025361485.1 Bacteroidales bacterium | reverse complement strand
AAACGTGCTTCTGAAAGAGATCCGATTGAATCGTTACGTTACGAATAAAAAATGTATATAAAATGAAAACAGTAGTTATCAGCATTACAGCAATTATAATTCTATCGATATCCGCTTATTCTCAAAAACCAGTTAATCGGCTAACTTTAGCTGAAGTAATTCAGCTAGCAAAAGACCAATCACCACAGGCAATTCTTGCTAAACATAAATTTAGGGCATCATACTGGGAGAATAGAACCTACAAAGCAGAATATTTGCCAAGTATAAAAATGACTACTTCTCCCCTTGCATTCAACCGATCGCTTACCTCTCGTTTAAATGAAAACGGTTCTTACGAAAATGTCTCCGTAAATCAAAATACCTCGACAATGGAATTTGAGATGAGCCAAAACATAGGCCTAACAGGTGGACGAATATTTGTTAACACCTCATTGGATAGGACTGATGATTTCAAAAATGATTCTTCATCCTACAAGTCAGTTCCCTATCAAATAGGTTTTGTTCAGCCCATCTTTGGATTTAACGAGTTGAGGTGGAATAAAAAAATTGAACCCATTAAATTCGAAGAGGCAAAACGGAACTACCTTCAATCCCTTGAGAATATCTCAATGGATGCCTCGCGTCTATTTTTCGATCTTATACTTGCTCAGCAAAACTTAAAAACTGCCAAGTTGAATTATGCCAATTCGGATACCCTTTATAAAATTGCCAAAGGACGATATAATATTGGTACAATTGCTGAGAATGAGCTACTCCAAATGCAACTCAGTTTTCTTAATTCAGGCAGCGATGTAAGTGATGCCGAGGTTGATTTACAACTAAAAAAAGCAAGAATTAAATCTTATCTAGGATTAAATGATGAGTACGATCTTGAGCTTAACATACCTGCTCAAACTCCCTCAACAAATGTTGTCTATGACGAAGTTCTTTCTTATGCAAAAACAAACACTCCCAAAGCGCTTGAATTTACACGGCAAATCATTGAAGCGGATAGAGATGTTGCCAAAGCGCGTTCAGAGAGAGGCTTTAGCGCTGACTTAAGTGTTAATTATGGAATAAACAGAGATGCTGAACTGTTAAAAGAGACATACAGCAACTATAATGACCTTCAGACAATTAACTTTAAAATCTCGGTACCAATTCTCGATTGGGGCAAAGGAAAAGGGAAAGTTAAAATGGCTCAATCAAACCGAGAGGTTGTAAGGGCTACCGTTGATCAAGCCCTTATTGATTTTGAGCAGGATATTTTTTTAAAGGTTATGCAGTTTAACCGTCAGGACGATCAGGTCGCATTATCTGCTAAATCCGATACTATTTCGCAGATGCGTTACAATGTTACGAAAGAACGTTTCCTCATTGGAAAGATCGATGTACTTGACCTTAATATAGCTCAAACCGAACGTGATGCGGCCAAGCAAAAATATATCAATACGCTAAGCAACTTTTGGCAGTTCTACTACAATATGCGAAGGTTAACCCTCTTTGATTTTGAGAAACAAAAACCTTTAGAAATGGATTTTGAATTACTTTTAAAATAAGTGCCTAAAGTTATTCCTTTAACTAGTGAACTAAAAGATTTACTTTTATAACTTCTTAAGATATTTATTTATTAGAGAAAGTAGGCTGTTTCGATAAATCGGTTTAGATATATAATTACTACAACCGGCTGCAATTGTTAACTTTTCATCGTTATCTAAAACATAGGCAGTTTGAGCAATAATCGGAACCTCATTATTTATTTTTCTAATCAACTTAGTTGCCTCAATACCATCCATTAGTGGCATCTTAGAGCCTGTTTAGAAATTTCTCACCATCATAGCGATGGAAGCTACGAGTACCCAAGCCTCGCTTGATTCCATATTCGCTTCATAATCCTTGCTGAGCCTTCGAGACCACATGAGCCAAGAAATCGAACGCTCCACGATCCACCGCTTGGGGATCACCTTGAATCCCGCCTCGTCGCTACGGGTTACAACTTCAAATTCGATACCCAGTTCATCCTTGGCTAGCTGTTTTAGCCGTTCACCCGTGTAGCCCCCATCGGCAAGCATTTTTTTAAGCCTTGGAAACTTATTCATCATCCGCTTGATTACCTGCTCTGCGGCCACGCTATCGTGCACGTTTGCTGCTGTTACTACGATGCACATCAGGATTCCCAGGGTATCCACAACGATATGCCGCTTACGCCCTTTTACCTTCTTGTTGCCATCATACCCCTTATCGGGAATGCCCCACTCGCTGTTCTTTACCGACTGGGAGTCGATAATCCCAAGGCTGGGGGATGCCTCGCGGGAATACTTTTCCCTTACCTGCTCATGGAGCTTCGCCTGCACTCGATGCCAAGCCCCGCTATACACCCACTTGCGAAAGTAGTAGTACACCGTACCCCATGCCCCGAACTCTCTGGGGAGCATCCGCCACTGGCAGCCCGTTTTCAGCTGGTAGAGGATGGCATCCCATACGGCACGCAGGCGTACTTTGCGCTTGCGCTTGTCGTTTAGAATCTTTTTTATACATTGCCACTGGCTATTGGTTAAGCTGGTTGGGTATTTTATCATCGCCTGTTCAAATTGGTGTTTGCGCAAGCTCAGAAAAAATTATCGGATTAGCTAATCAATGGCCTTATTTCTAAGCAACTAAATTCAAACAGGCTCTAAATCTAGATACCATCTAATTTACATTAACAAACTGCACATGGCATAAAAACATGATCTACATCCCCATTATCAAAAACAACAGTAAACTCATTAACCATACCACCTGTTGTTGCATCCTTACCACAACCAGAATAGCATGAGTCTACAACTGTAGCTTGACCTCCTTTTAAATTTATCATATCCGCACTTCTTAGTTCCATGTTTCCAAAAAGCTTAGAATTTAATTTTTTTGTTTTCATTTTTTAAGATTTAAGTTTAAAACTAGTGAAAAATTCTATTTTGAAAACGCTAACCGGTTAAAGCATTTTCTATAAGTAAAGTAAACATCCTTCCGTCTCATTAATGAGACGGAAGGGTTAAGTTTATATGTTATGCAGCATGCTTATGGGTGGGGGCGAAGCACACAGAAACAAGTTCTGAGTTTCGGTGGCTTGGCTAATGCCCAGCATGCTAACCCCCTCACGGGTGATATAGCAGCGCTCCCTGAGGGTTTGTAAGTTATAGTGTTTGCCGTAAAAGCGAGCCGCGATCCTTAAACAGGTTGGGCCGCAGTCCATGGCATCGGGTTGGTGGTAGTGGGGGAAAGGCATTTATATGTTTTAGGATTAGACTCTAATGTAAAAGAATAATTTAACCTTAAATTGATATGCCAAAAATCACAGGAAAAACAAACGAACAAATTTTTAAACTTGCATTTAGTAGAATATGAAATAAATACCCGCTCCAAAAATTGAATTTAACTCTTATTATCGTAATTGCTATAGCACCCAAAATAATTGGCATCAAGAAAAATACTTCATTTGCATTAACTCTAAAAGGTAAATGTGAAAGGGTGAATAGAAAAATACTTAATCCACAAATAATCATGTAATATTTATCATAGCACATTCCTAAAGGCTTTCTAAGTTGTAATGCTTCATTATACAATATAAATATTGATATACTCGATATTAGTCCAATTGCAAAGCTGAGCCAAAGTGAAAAAAAGATAATGTATGTTAACGTTGTAAACAGAATAAAACTAGAGATCGTAAAATACCATAGATTTTTTCTTAGTGGTAGTCTGAATGCTAATTCTTCAATTATAGGAATTAAAAAAAATAAATATATAGATTTGAAATTAAACCTAAAGCCACCATAAGTTTTTATTGTATCGAAGATATAGTGTTTACTTACAAGGAATTTCAGGAAACATAAAAGGGTGAAGTGTATTAATACTGTGAATATCAATAATAGAATAAAAAAAACAATTTTATTTTTCAATTGAAGAACAGCTTAATTAAGTAATAAATAATATAATTGAGTTATATATTGATTGTTTTTTAGATCGAATGCAAATATAATTATAAAAGACATTCAATTTGGGTTTTAAAGGATGGGAAATGTTTTTATGGTTTCCCATCCTTTTTTAGAACTATAATCTGGTAGAAGCAACTTCCCAAAGCCAACCTAATATACTTTCGTAGTAATTGGAACTATTGTCTCCTCCGCCTGTTGGTTTAGCACTAGTGTAATCAGGTCTACCATATGGTCTATCGTCCATGCCTCCAATAATTCTAGACATTTCATTCTGATTAATGAATTCAAAACTTAATTTAGAAATTTCTTTCATTTTGTTTATTATTTTCCCTACTCATTGGGACTACCCCAGACTTTTCGGTTTCCGCCCAGAAAAGATTAACCGGTTAAACATTTTCCTTATGTAAATGTAGACTACCTCCGTCTCATTAATGAGACGGAAGGGTTAAGTTTATATGTTATGCAGCATGCTTATGGGTGGGGGCGAAGCACACAGAAACAAGTTCTGAGTTTCGGTGGCTTGGCTAATGGCTAGTTTTGCCAGCTCATTAATTGTTGTATGTGTGTAATAAAAGCAATTTAAGCTTCGGCTAAAGCGGATTTCAGTGCCCTCGTCGCGTAGGTCGGCAATAAAGCGGTACAGCGTTGCACGGCTTACGCCTAATTTTGTAGCAAATTCTTCTGGATTTCCGGTGCTTTGATTGGACATGTGGTGCTGAAAAAGCGAAAGAAATGTTTTGGCATTCTTTAGGTTCATCGGTAATGGCTTAAAAGTAATGGTATTCCTGTAAACATGGTGTTTTGTATAGTTTTTTGTTTAAAAACACCGTTATATAGGAATTGAGCCAGATTTGTTACCTTACCAATAAAACCTTTGAGAAAACTTG
>JANYLA010000166.1 GCA_025361485.1 Bacteroidales bacterium | reverse complement strand
CGTGGAGCGTTCGATTTCTTGGCTCATGTGGTCTCGAAGGCTCAGCAAGGATTATGAAGCGAATATGGAATCAAGCGAGGCTTGGGTACTCGTAGCTTCCATCGCTATGATGGTGAGAAATTTCTAAACAGGCTCTAAGTTCAATAATCTAGATGACAAGACAAAGAATCTATTTTCAATCATATACCATAAGCACAAAAATTATGGAGACTTAATAGAGAATGGTTCAAAAGAAGATGTTGCTTTCTATTTGAATAACTTTAGCGTTAAACCTGCAGGTGTCGAAGATATGAATTCGACAATAGAAAGTTTAAATTCTTATATGTATTCGAATAAATCTCTTATAACGATAATTGAGAATAGACTAAGCCCTGAACTTCTTTCAACTCCAAACAAGAACCAAATACAATGTCAAGACGTGTTCTATAAAGTGTACTTCGATTATCTATACTATTGGTGGGTAGTTAAAAACTATTCATTCGTAGATGCGGACAGGATTGCTTACGAATGGGCTTGTTTTGCTTATTACGGATGCTTGTTAGGACAAGGAGCATACCCAATTTAGTATATCTTCAAATTGTTTTTATTTGTTTACAACATTAAAAAACTAAGTATATTTGGAAGGTTTAAAAACAATGGTTATGAAAAGGAATATTATGATTAGTACGCTTTCTATAGCTTTAGTGGCTTCAATAGCATTTGGTGTATACCAAAAGATAAGGGCTGATAAGCTAGAAGAAAAGATTAATAAAGAATTGTTGTTAAATATAGATAAGGAGAATCGAGTTGATGAACTAATGAACCGGTTGATAAAAGTAGATACAGTAAAGAATGCATCTCATAGCACTAAGAAATAGATAAAACCTATTCAATCAGAACCCACATAAAATTTATTATGTGGGTTCTTTCATTTAATCGCCCCCCTGTTTGCCTAAGGTTGAAAGAAATCAATAAAAACAAACGCATGTTAGGAGGCGGTTGCACCGCCGTCGTTCTATTTTTATTAGACTGAGCCTGCATTAATAAAAAGGACGAGGGACAACCTCGTCCAAAAATAATAACAAAACAATAATTTGAACTACCCTGCCCAATTATCCCTATCGAGGCTGCGGTACTGAATGGCCTCTGCAAGATGTTCGGCTTTAATGCTTGGGCATCCCTCTAAATCGGCAATGGTACGTGAAACCTTTAAAATTCTATCGTATGCTCTGGCCGATAAACCAAGTTTTTCCATGGCCGTTTTAATCAATGTCATTCCTGCATCATCAAGCAGGCAAAACTTCCGAATTAGCTTAGAGGTCATCTGAGCATTACAGTGTATGTCTTTCCACTCGATAAACCGTTCTTCCTGCACTTGGCGAGCTTTTACAACACGAGCACGAACGGTCTCGCTATTTTCGGCAGGCGGGGCACCCGAAAGTTTATCGAATGGGACAGGAACGACCTCAACGTGAATATCAATTCTATCGAGCAATGGTCCCGATATCTTATTAAGATATTTCTGAACCACACCGGGAGAGCAAACGCACTCCTTCTCAGGATGATTGTAATAACCGCAGGGGCAAGGGTTCATGGATGAAACAAGCATAAAACTTGCTGGGTACTCAACCGTAGATTTTGCTCTTGAAATAGTTATTACCCTATCCTCTAGCGGTTGGCGCATTACCTCAAGCACTGTTCGTTTGAACTCAGGGAGCTCATCGAGGAAAAGCACACCGTTATGGGCAAGCGATATCTCGCCGGGTTGAGGCCATTGCCCCCCTCCAACTAATGCAACATCAGAAATTGTATGATGCGGTGAACGAAAAGGTCGACGGGTCATCAACGATGCTTCACGATCCATTTTACCAGCAACGGAGTGAATCTTGGTTGTCTCCAACGCTTCGCGAAGCGTTAGGGGCGGAATTATAGTTGGCAGGCGCTTTGCTAGCATTGTTTTTCCTGCTCCCGGAGGACCAATCATTATGATATTATGCCCACCGGCTGCAGATACCTCCAACGCTCGCTTTACATTTTCTTGTCCTTTTACATCGTTAAAATCCACATCATAGGCATTAGCATGGGTATTAAACTCGTCGCGAGTATTCACGATGGTTTGTTGTAACTCTTTATCTCCATTAAAAAAATCGATAACATCCTTTATCGATTGAACTCCATATACTTCAAGGTTATTGACAACAGCCGCTTCGCGTGCATTCTGCTCTGGTAGAATAATTCCCTTAAAACCCTCCTCTCTAGCCTGAATCGCAATGGGAAGCACGCCCTTAATGGGTTGCAGTCCTCCATCGAGCGACAATTCGCCCATGATGATAAAATCCGCCAAATTATTACCTTTCACCTGTTCTGATGCGGCCATAATACCAATTGCCAAAGGCAAATCATAGGCAGATCCCTCCTTGCGAATATCAGCAGGTGCCATGTTGATGACAATCCTACGCTTGGGCATCTTAAAATGGTGGGTCTCTAAAGCTGTGGTAATTCTCTGCTGACTCTCTTTCACCGCATTATCTGGCAGCCCTACAAGAAAAAAATTAACACCCTGTCCAACGCTTACCTCTATAGTTATTGTTGTAGCTTTTATTCCATGGACTGCACTACCATAGGTTTTAACGAGCATGGCTTATTAAATGTTAAAGGTTGTTCAATGATTAATGGTTTTCTACTAAGGTAGAAATTTTCGAACAAACAACATCCATGATCATGGATATTTTACTGGTTATGATGAAGGACTCGCTATCAAAATGTATTCTTCAGCTCTAAATCCTATTTTCTCGATCCTTTTAACTTCTCTGTATTCTTAGGTGGCGTTGGCGCCCAGTTACAGCCACAATCTGATCCTTTTGGGAATTTATATTTCTTTTTCTGTTCGTTACAACCGATGAAAAAGTTGAAGCCAAATCTGATGTTTGCATTCCTTGCAGTTTGAGGTGAGATGAATGCAATAACGTTATCGCTCAAAATAAAAAATTGAAATTTATCGCTACTAAACCCTGCTCCCACACCCAGATTTACGAATGAGCCATTCATTATTGAATAGTTAACACTCACGGTTGATCCCTTTTGGCTAAACGCAGTTGCTGAAAGCGTTAATCCCAAAATAGGCCGCCCGGGATAAAGTTCCGTTCGAACCATTGCGCCAACCTTGATCTGCTTATGAACTGGATATGTTCCTCCGAAGTAAATCCGAGGGTTGAGAAATGTTATAAACCCCTTTTTGGTTGCCTTGAATCGAAACTGATTCCGAAGTGAATCACGAATGCTATTGGCATAATCCACAGGATCCATGCCATCGGTAATGGTTGCTCCTTGGAAAACAACATGCCCTTTATTTTCAAGATTACTAGGTTGATCGTGCCACCAGATCAAACCAACATCAAGGACGCTTCCACTCCAGGTAATTTTATCTTTTTTATAAATAAAACCGAAATCGGTTGCTAGTCCTTGATTCTTAAAGTTGAGCAAAAAACCAACAGGCGAAATAGAGCCTACACTAGCGCTACTAACGTTGCCTTGTGCATCGTAGGAAATATTTAGAGGAAGAGATGTGTTAACCTTAGGATTCCAAGCAGCATCGATATTATAAGTTAGCTGATTAACGGAAAGATCTACCGCTCTGCGCTTAGTAAAGACTCCAGCCAAGCCGAATAAAACCTTTGCATGCCCACCTAAGTAAGAATACCGACCATACTTGGTAGAATACCCAAAAGATAGCTCTCGATAGTAAAAGGCATTTACACCCGGATTACGGGTCGACATCCCAACGCCTACATCTTGAGTATTGCCATCTTTCATCAACTCCAGTAAAGCCCGGGAGTAAAACATTTTTACATCAACTTTTTCGGTCCAAGCAAAATTGAAATATTGATATTTATCCCACATAAATCCGAAAGACAAAGGGGTATAATGAAATTCCATAGTTAAAAAATCTCTACTATGCATTTTAGATGTGAGCAAATCAACATCTAATTCTGATTTACCTGGAGATAGAGAGTTATACGAAAAACCTGTTGAATTTGCATTGAAATGCATTGTTGACAGTAATGGCAATCCAAAATACTGCCGACAACGAATTTGCACTGCTGGATTTACAAAGTTAGATTGGGGTATATCATGAAGGAAAAAAAGGGTATTATCCTGCTGAGAGAATCCAAGTAACGAAGTGATGACAAATACTATGGTAAATAGAATTTTAAATTTCAGAGAATACATCATTAATTATCTTTTAGAATAAAATCGACCCTTGCGCCAAGGTGGCAATTCAGTTTAAATTGATCGTAATATTTAAACACATTCGTATTGCCATCTTTAAGATTAACTTTAAGTTGAAACACCAAAAACTCGGCAGTTCTTATACTCTCGATTAAAGTTTTATCAAAAACAACTTTACTATTACTATATCCTGGCGCAACAACATTTCCATTGTACAGCACATTTCCCTTTTCAACATTTATAGCATTGAACTGGAATAGTATATTGTTTGCTCTATCCGTAAAATACATATCAAGCGTGCCCTTAACCGGGAATTCGTTCCAAATATTAATAACAAAGGCTAAATAGCTAATATCGTTAGAGTTTTCATAAATTCTATATAGGTCAACCGCTACAGAGTCAGTAAAATAAATATATTCGTATTTTGCCCAAGGAGGAACATTTAAGCCAAGATTTATAGTTGGTATTCCACTGGTGTATGTTTCAGATAAGCCAACCTCAGCATTTGCAATAGGAATAGACAACGACAGGTCTAAATCCCCAATCTTATTAGGAATAGGCTCTAAACCACTTAAGCAAGAAGTTAAAAGCGCAACAGCAAACATTGACACTAAAAACAAACTCTTTTGTTTGTAATACATACTTTAATAATTCTATGATTTAGCAACTAAAAAACTTGAAAAAATACATCAAATTACCAACTTACCTGAAACCGAGCTCAAAGATAAAGCAGTTTTATAATTAATCAGCTAGTAACAAAGCCATTTTAATCCATAAGTTTTAAACACCCATCAAATGATTAGACTTTACTGATTAACTTCTTATACCACGTGAATATTGTTATTATGCTACAGTATAATTCAAATATTTAAATCTCATTATTCATTTCAACTGCTTTAGATCAACTTTATTCCCTAATTTTGCATATTAATGGAATTGTCATTCAAAGTGAATCTTTAAAAAAACACAACTATTGAATATGATTTTGATTAAAACAGATTTGCTTTATTTTCGCTATTCCTGATTAACATTTAAAATAAATTTAATGCCAGATATTATCCAATTACTACCCGATTCAGTTGCAAACCAGATTGCAGCAGGCGAGGTTGTCCAACGCCCAGCATCAGCCATAAAAGAGCTGATGGAAAATTCGATTGATGCTGGGAGTAATCAGATTCAAGTTATTGTTAAGGATGGTGGGAAAGCCCTAATTCAGGTTATTGACAATGGCTGTGGCATGTCCGAAACCGATGCACGCCTCAGCTTTGAGCGCCATGCAACATCAAAGATAAGGGAAGCCGCCGACCTTTTTTCCATCAGAACGATGGGCTTTAGAGGTGAAGCACTAGCCTCCATATCCGCAATTGCCGAAGTTGAACTTCGCAGCCGCAGGCATGAGGATGAAGTGGGAATTTATATCAGAATAAATGGGTCGCAGCTGGAGGAGCAAAAATCGATAGCCTGTCCGGTTGGCAGCAACTTTAGCGTTAAGAATCTTTTCTTCAATGTTCCTGCTCGTCGGAAATTTTTGAAAAGCTCCTCGTTGGAACTAAAGCATATTATTGCTGAATTTCAACGGGTAGCCTTGGCAAATCCTGAAGTAGCGATGTCGCTAAACAACAATGGAGTTGATGTTTACAACTTACAAGCATCCGCTCTTAAGCAGCGAATCGTTGGATTGTTTGGCCGTAATATGAATCAGCAGCTACTCGATTGTAACACAAATACCACAATTGCAAACATATCAGGGTTTATTGGCCGTCCCGAAAGTGCGAGAAAAAGCGCGGGGGAACAATTCTTATTCGTAAATAATCGATACTTCAAAAGCCCATACCTTCATCGGGCGGTTGTAAACTCTTACGATCGCCTTCTTTCAGCCGATAGTATTCCTCCCTATTTTATCTTTCTTGAGGTTGACCCAAACACCATTGATGTTAACATTCATCCTACCAAAACCGAGATTAAATTTGAGGATGAGCGCACCCTTTGGCAGATAGTTCACGCTGCGGTTAAAGAATCGTTGGGTAAATTTTCGGTTGCGCCCTCAATAGATTTTGAAACGCAACAGGTTATTGACATCCCATTCTTTCCGAGAAATGCACCCGTTAACGCACCTGAAATTGATATAAACTCTGCCTTTAATCCATTTGATGATGGACAGGCTGGTTTTTCGGGCAAAACACATCAAAAGCAGTCAACCAAAGGTTGGCCACAGCTATATGAGGATAATCAGGGAAAAGATTTTGAGACATCAATACCAGTAACCCAAACGTTTCGCTCGAAAGGATTCGACGATGGCGAAGAAGTTACAAACTCAAGATTTTTTCAGTTTAAAGATAGATACATACTTACTTCAGTGAAGTCGGGGCTGATGGTAATTGATCAAAAATATGCTCACGAACGAATTCTGTACGAACAGTACTTAGGCGTATTAACATCGGGTCAATGTGTAGCCCAAAAAGAACTTTTTCCACAGGCAATTGAACTTAACGTAGGTGATTACAACTTACTGATGCAATCGCACGAAGATTTATCGACCCTTGGAATTGAGGTTAGCAGCCTTGGTCATAATTCCATATCGATAAACAGCCTCCCAGCAAGCATTAAGATTAGCGATCCGGTTAAATTAATCGAGGATATTCTTGTTTCGCTGAAGGAAGAGCAAACCAAGCCGCTCGACGATGCGCATCAAAAACTGGCGGCATCAATGGCTAAGGCAGCATCAATAGGTTGCACCAGAACGCTTAGCACCATTGAGATGCAGGACTTAGTTGATAAACTTTTTGCCTGTCAACATCCAAACCTTTCACCCGACGGAAAAATAATTTTAACGATTATTAGCCTTGACGAGCTGGAGAAAAGGTTTAAATAATTGTCAGAATTACTAATTTTGCTTAACTTTTGTTTGACATTTGCAAGCAGAACAATAATGCATACAGCATGTTTTATCATTAATTGTAAATACTCTAACCAAACCTTTTATGAACGGATTTGAAAGACCCAATTTCGGCAGCGTTCCACCAGTAGTTAAGAACCTTATCATCATCAATGCAATAATGCTTTTAGCAACTTGGGTTGTTGAAAATGTTCTTCATATTGATTTAAGTCAGATGTTAGGGTTGTATTCTTTCGAATCTGAGCATTTCAGGCCGTATCAGATACTCACCCACATGTTTATGCATGCCGATATTATGCATCTATTTTTCAACATGTTTGCGCTGTGGATGTTTGGCAAAGTGCTTGAGCAGGTTTGGGGCTCGCAACGCTTTTTTCTTTACTACTTTGTCACAGGATTAGGAGCAGTTGTGCTTCACTCTTTTGTTAATTACATTGAGATTCTATCTGTTAAATCACACCTTTCTCCCGAGCAAATTAACTCTGTACTAAATGAGGGTTATTCATTATGGGAACAGGGTAAAACATTTGCAGATCCTCAAATGGCTAAGTTTTGCACACTACTAAATATCCCTACTGTTGGAGCTTCGGGTGCAGTTTTTGGTGTTCTATTAGCTTTTGGTATGCTATTCCCAAACACACAGCTCATGCTACTCTTCCCACCCATTCCAATTAAAGCTAAATACTTTGTTATGGGCTATGGTGCCATTGAACTGTTTATGGGCGTTAGTAATTTCAAATTTGATAATGTAGCCCATTTTGCTCACCTAGGAGGAATGCTTTTTGGCTTTATCCTTATTAAATACTGGCAACGAAAAAAAGATTTATTTTACTAACGAAAAGTCAGAGAAGTTAAAGAATAAATAAAATAACTGTCAACCATCAACTGTCAACTAAGTTATGAGCATTGCCACAGAAATAAAGGATTCGTTTAGGTTTGGAAGCAATCTAACTAAGATTATCTACATTAATCTTGCGGTTTTTATCATTT
>JANYLA010000155.1 GCA_025361485.1 Bacteroidales bacterium | reverse complement strand
CCTTTTTCCACCTGCTATTAAATCAGAATTAATGCTGAAGTTTTCGATAAACTTATGAACTCCATCAACATCGACATCAACGGTGAATTGTGTGCCTGAAGGGTATGTAAAGTTACCCTTGTTCTCTATACTAATACTTACAGGTGTATTATTGCCAAGTTCACACTTGTTGATTGGTGCTTTTATTGCATTGATTGCAATGTCGTCGGCAACTATGACTAGCGTGGCCGTATCTTGGCATCCATTCCGTGAAGTACCTTCGTAAGCAATGACATTAAGTGTTCTGCCCGGAGGCGTATCGTAGATTGTGAATAATGAATCGAAATTAAGCAATGCCCATGCTGGATTTTTCCAAGCAAATGATCTTACACCATTACTATATATTGGTGAAACCGTAAATGGAGAACCTCCAAATACTCTAGAAATAGTTGATGGATCGAATGATACTGTTGGACTTAAGCGTTTCTCTACCGACAATTCTAAATTGTTATTGCTCGATGTTGGATCGTTAGCTATTTGGGCATTGACGTTTATAAATCCTTCTCCTTCAGGAAGTTTAACCGGATTGTCGAAGAAAAATGATTTAGAGTTTCCAGCAAGCAGAGGAGTTAATAAAGTAAATTCTTTGCTAACGCTCTCCTCTGGGGTATTATAACGGATAGTAATTTTTTCGTTAGTAGCGAAATTATCTCTTCCGGAATTGTTGATTACAACAGAAACCTTTGGAACTTCGTTATCGCAGAACGATGGCGATGGGTTTTGAATGTTGATAACGCTCAAATCTTTTGCGTTTATGTAAACGCTATCCTTATCGCTTCCACAGAAGTGTACATCCTCAACGGTAACTTTATACCAAGCAGAGTTGTTGCTAGTAACGTCAAAAGTTGGGTTATGTGAGCCATCCTGCCATGTATAAGTCCTAAAGCCCAATCCTGCATCGAGTAAAACTGCTGATGCTGCATTTAAACTTATAATGGTGTCCTGTGGTAGGTTAACATCGGGGAATCCCCAAACTTTGGTAGTTACCACTATTGTATCGTTACTTTTTTTCCAATCTTCTTTAATCTTTGAATATATTTTGATTTTAAAAGTGTCGGGAATTGCAAGGCTAATGCTATTGGTAAAGGTGAAAACGGCAGTATTACCAGTTAGTATATCGCCAGCTGGGGTAAACACTTCATTGACTTTTACCACACCATTAACCATTATCGAGAGCGGAATGCTTGGCGTAACTGTTGAACTGAGGCCTATGGTGTTAGGCCCATTATTCTTAATGGTAATTTGCGGATAAACGGGGTTAGGGTATTCGCAGGCATCGCTAAGGCCTGAAACAGAAAGAATTTCAATATCACTATTTGATTCAAGAACTTTTATGGTATCCTTTGCTAAACAGCTGTTCTCGTTGGTGACAGTTACAGTGTATAATCCAAATTTATTAACCTTTAAAGAATCCCTAGTTGTTGGTACATCCAATAGAGGTAATGGGGCGATTGATGACCATAAATAACTATTATACGGAACACCTCCGTTATAACCAGCCAAAAGTTTAACGCTATCAGCAAGTTTGGCAACGGTTACCGCTTTATCAGCACCAATTGAATAGTTTGGAATGCCTCTAACTTGTAGCGTAGTTTTAAGGGTATCATTGGCTCTATTTAATTCTGGTGTAATATTAGTATTCAACCTTAGTGCATGCGAGCCTTTGGTGAAAATATTGTAAGTACCATGCGATGCAAAAGTTGTAGAGTCTAATGATGGGACAAGGCTACTAACAGTCAGTGTATCTTTAACAATGTTTTCGCTTCTCAACTTTATTTCAATAGGAATCTTTAATCCATTCTTAAGTGGGCGGTAACCGTGGTTTGTAACCTTAGCGATTAGCTGAACATTATTGCCAATATAACATCCTGAGATTGGAGTTACCAATCGTTTAATTCCAACATCATAAGGTAGTTCATATATTTTGATATTATCAATGGCGACGCCCTCTAAAGTATTGCTGGGATCTGAGGCGAATACAAAGCGGAATTTAACATTGTTCTTACCGAGAACGGCAATAGGAAGAAGGGTTCTTGCTGTTTGATAATCTGTTGCTGTAATACCTGTCCAGCCGTTTGAGGCCAAAGCCAATACGCTGGCGCTTGACCAATTTAAGTTGTGGTTCGAATTCGAATTTACTTGTGTCCAGCTGGTTTCACCTTCAATTTTATACTCTAATCTAAATCCATCCTTATCATTTTCAGCATTAATAAAATAGTCGAATGAGAATACGGGGTACTCTGCTAATGTGAAATCGAAGCATGGGCTTTCAAGGTATGAAAGTTCTGAATTATTATATGAAGATTTTAACCCACCGGTAGTCCAAACCTTTGTTCCATCGGATGCTTTATTAATCGTACCTTTTGCTACAATTCCCCATGCCCAAGTACTATTAGCTCCTGATGGGTACCAATGTCCATTGGTTATTTCGAAAGAGTTAATGTATTTGTAGTTAAGGGATGGGAAAACGTATAAGTTTGTGCTGTATATGTCATTCTTAGTATCTTCATCTCCAGTAAGGAAGGTTTTAAATTTTAACTGTTTTAATCCAGGGGTTGATAAATTGGCAGTAGCTGTAAATGTATGTGTATACTCTCCATCAACAGCAATTGTTGGGTTGATAAGTTGCTTTGTATATGTAACACCATTATCAATCGAGAATCCAACCTCAAAAGGTGAAGTTATAGGTGCACCACCATAGTTTTTAATTTTAACAGTGACCAGTTCTTCACCCATTCCGCAGTGGGTTGTTGGAGAGGTTATCCCGCTTACACCTAAATCCTTAGCAATAAAGTCGCCGGTTATGGCAAAATTATCAATATTCCATCCACCATATTCAAATGAAACATCCGATTCATCAATTGCAAAACGAACCATTACGTTCTCTTTGCGGGTAGCAAGAGTTCCTATATCATGATTGATGCTCTTCCAGTAACGATCCTGAATGGTGTTGCCGTTGTTATCCATTAATATACTCCATGTTGCACCATTATCGGTGCTTAGCCAAACTCGTGCTTTATCTGATGATTCTACGTTAAGCCATCTTTTATAGCGCACAAAAAGTGATTGATAGTATTTCGCATTTATTGCGTTAAGTGTTGCCCTGTGGGCTGTTCCTTCCGTGATATTAGGAGGGTAATTACCATTCAGGTTTGTTGCCATCACTTTTTGCCCTGCATATGCTGTTGTTGGATCGTTTAGCCCTCCTCCTAAAGGAATTCCCATAGCCCACGAGTTGTTTAGCGTCCAACCTCCGGGGGATTCAAAGCCATAGGCTGTTCCAATCGATTCCTCAATCTTACAATTACCTGAAGGCGATTGAGAAGTTGAAGGGAATGTATTACCACCAATGGTTAAAGAATTTGCTGGTACTGATATATCTACTGTACTTCCATGTATTGCGCTTGCAGATATATTAGCGCATACCCAAATATAATTTAGCCCTGTTGCTAGGGATTGTTGCCCACCTGAGAATTGTATTGTATTAGCATTTATTGTGGCTGTTAATGGAATAAGAGTTGCATTGGCAAAAACGCTATCGCGAGTATAAAATAGTTTAAAGTTCGAAATATCAGCTATTGTAGTTCCAGTATATGAAAGGTTAGCGCTTGTAAGGTAAAGGTTATTTGTATTTCCATCCACAACAACCTCAATGAATGCAACGGGATTTGATTCAGTACCCGATGGCAGATTATCGTTTACCTGAAATGTATTAATCGAACTAACTGTTCGAGGGACATTACCCCTTTCGTCTACTATAACATCATCGATACAAATACCCCAACCGTAGTTAGATTTTGCCTCGAAAGCTAGCTGGCAGTTTTGAACCTTTGCTTCATTGGGAAGAACAATTTCACGTTTTGACCATTCTAATAGCGTGGTAAGGTAGGTTTCAAGTGGTACCCAAGGTGCGGTTATGCTTGTTCTGTACGATACTTTGAGTTCATCGGTATTTTCATCCCGAACATCCTGAGCTAGCCAGAATGATAGAACTGGTTTAATGGCGAATCGTAAATCCATTGCCGGGGATATCAAGCGAGATGCACGGCCTGTTCCTTCAACCTGAAACAGCGCATTTCTGGTTCCTGTATGAGCGAATGATGGGTGTCTGAATTCCGGATAGCCAACAGATGCACCACCTCCATTATCGTAGCGCCAGTAGTAATCCAAAGAAACTCTAACCTCGGACCAACCAGCAGGTTTGTTGGTTCCGTTACTAGCCTCAAAACCTTCACTCAGAAATATTGTATTTTGTGCGTGTGCTCTATCTAATCCTATAATAAGCACAATTAGTGCTACTTGGAATACTACCCTTTTCATATCAATACAATTTATTTAACAAATATCTGAAAAATACGCTTAGAATCTATTTTTTATGAGGAAAACATTTTCTCTTTACCCCATGATTAATTAAAACAAAAATCTCGTTAAGTAGTTCCGTTTTTTAAGATTTAAACTTACTGTTCCTTCTAACTATCTTATACATCAAATATTCTATTTTTAAATTGAATTGTCCATTCACCCGCGTTTATTAAACGAACCCAGATCAATTTGCTTAATCAGTCAATTATATTCTCAAATTGAAAAATAATAATTATCAACTTAAAATATTAATTATTATCTTGCTAAGTCTAAAAAGAACATGTTTTTACGAATGTTCTATTTTTGTATTTGTACACGATTAAAATAACTTTGTTGCTTTTTAATCGTAAAAAATGGTAATTTATCATTTAAATCATGTCTTTTAGAAACAAATATAATACGTTGGTCAAAATATATCTGGTTGTTAGTTTACTGCTATTACCCTTTATTGGATATTGTCAAACCGATACTGAGTTTTGGTTTTCGGCACCGGAGGTGAATAGGTATCACTCTGGTGGTAATGCTGAGTGGCCAACAGCGGGATATGGAAATGTTGGCACCCCTGTTTACCTCCATTTAACTTCGTTCGATAAGCCTGCAAATGTTACCATTTCAATGCCTGCAAATGCGGCTAATTTTCATGGAGGAATTCCCATAACTATAGCAATACCTGCAAATACAACTCAAAGAATTGACCTTTCTCCTTATGTTGGCGATAATGTTGCTGGGATTACACCCGCCAAATCGATGGAGAATCGATTAAAATGGACGACATCTAATCTTGGAGGTTTAACCCCTTACATTAACAAGAATAATAAAGGGATCTTAATTCAATCCGATAATAATATTACTGCATACTATGAGATTGGCGTACTTTATAATATGGATTTAATCTCCCTTAAAGGGAAGAATGCATTAGGAAAGCAGTTTTTTGTCCCCTTTCAAACCACAAATAATACTGCTACATATAATTTCAACTACCGACCCTATAGTTCTATTGATATTGTTGCCACTGAAGATAATACCAAGATAAAAATTACAACGTCTCAAGCTATTTGGGTAAGGGGTGTTGGTTCAAAAGCGGCCGGCATACATACAATCTGGCTAAAGGCAGGTGAAACATCTATTATTACTCCATACGAATTGCATGCAGGCCTTGACTATCAAACTACTTTTACCAACAATAAAAGGCTTGCTGGTTCATTTGTTGAGGTAGACCAAACGGAAGGTAGTGGTGCACCCATAGCTGTTATCACTCATGATGATTGCGTTAGAACTAATGTTGCGGGATTCTCAAATCCTGATTATGTGACAGATCAACTTGTACCAATTGATCATATAGGTACCGATTACGCCGTAATACAAGGAGTAGGTTATTCTGCTACTGATATTGAAGATTGGATTTTTATTGTTGGTACACAAGCAGGAACTAATTTTACTGTTAAAACGGGTCCGACGGCTTCTTCTACTTCCTTTGCAATTGGAGTTGGAGGCTCGCAAGCTTTTTCACTTAATAATAACGGTTATAAGGTTGCTACAATTAAATCAGATAAGCCCGTTTACGTTTATCATATGTCAGGTGCTGGACACCAAAAAGCTGGTGCGCTTATTCCAACAATTTCCCAATGTACAGGATCTGGCAAAGTTGCATTTAATAGAACGAAAGCAAACCCCTATGCTTTCTATCTAAATATTTTGGTTTGGAATACTGCTATGGGTAAGTTCAAACTAAAAAAGAATAATGTTGATGTAAGCACACCAGCTGAATTAGGCGTGCTAGCAACAATTAACAACCCAGCAAGTTTTAATGTGCTACCTGAAGCTGGAGCTCCGTATAGTAATTGGAGATATGCCCGAATTGATGCTAGCGCTTTAACGGCTAATATTGCCTATCTTTTAGTTAACGATGAGAATGTTTTTCACTTAGGTGTTATTAATGGTGAAACAAACGAAAACGCCTTTTATGGTTACTTCTCAAACTTTAACCAGTTTAAGGTGGACGGAACAGTTGGACCATCTGTAAGCCCCGAGATAAAATTATGCTATGGTGCTAGCACACAGTTATATGCAAATGGTGGAACAAAGTTTACTTGGTCGCCAATTGATTTTCTCGACGATCCTAATATCTACAATCCTAATGTTGTATTTCCTACCGTATCGACAAAATATAAGGTTGTATCCAAAGGTGCTTGTAACCTTAAGGACTCTGCCTATGTTAAGGTAAATGTTTCAGCACCATTAACTCCTTCGTTTACTGCCGATACTCTTTACGGTTGTGGCAGTTTACCTGTTAATTTTACAAATACTTCTGCTGGAGGGCCAACTAAGTTATATTGGTATTGGAAGGTTCGCGGAACACCAAACCCTGGCACTCAATTTAAAACAAGCAATTTATTGGCAGTGCCTTTACCTGTTGATGCGCATAAAGCGACACATACTTTTACAAATGCAACAGCAGTACCTATTACTTATATTGTTAACCTTTTAGTTGAATCGCCGAGCTGTAGCGCTGTGGATAGCATGAGTATTATTGTTTATCCTAGTGTTAGCGTTACTCCAACCGTTTCGGTTAATAATGGGTGTAATCCATTAGATGTTCAACTTTTTGCCAACCCAACTGGCTATACTGGAACTGCATCAATTACATGGAATTTTGGCGATGGGGGGTCGGCGGCTATTCTAAATCCTAATCATACGTTTAACAATATCCTTAGCGTCTCTCAGACTTTTACATCAAAGGTTAAGATTGTTGATCAGTGGAATGTGTGCAAGGATAGCAATACCGTTAATATAACCGTTCAGCCATTTATAAAGGCTAGCTTTGTTATCAATAAAATTGAGGGCTGTTCCCCTTTAAATGTCGATATTCTTAACGACAGCCGAGGTGGCATTAACCAATGGATATGGGATAGAGATCTTCCCTCTGGAATTGATGATTACACGGGCGAGGGTAGTGGGACTCGAACCTATACCAACACTACTGTAACCAATACGGTTATGACAATTCCCATTAGTTTAAGGGTTACCAACGCTTGGGGTTGCACCGATCAAATTACTCGTACCATTAAAGTAAATCCCCAAGCAGTTATCAATTCATACGCATTAAATGATCATGGTAATGCTTTAGGCTGTTCACCGCTTAATATGGATTTTACTGCAACAACAACCAACGCAACAATCTATCATTGGTTAATTGATGGCAATGCCTTTAATAATACTAAAATAGCAACCTATAACTTCGACAACTTTGGGGCAGCTGATGTTATTAAAACGGCAAGCTTTACTGCTAATAACCAGTATGGTTGTTTGATAACCCAAACCTCAAACATAACAATTCGACCATTTGTTGATGCTCAATTTGTTGCCGATAAAGAGGTAGGATGCTCACCACTGAATGTTGGTTTTATTAATGCCTCATCGTTAGGTTCGAGTACATATCAATGGTTTATCGATGGTGCACTATACTCAACAACCACAAATATACCAGCACAACTATTCACTAACCCAACAATTGTTAATGCTGTTAGAACAATACCTGTAAAGTTAGTGGCTAGTAATGTAGCTGGTTGTACTGACGATTTAACGAAAAACATTGTGGTTAATCCACAAACCACGGCCTCCTTTACATATACCGATCCGACCAATTTAAACCATTGTTCACCATTTATCACTAATTTTACCAGTGCAGTAACCAACACCGAAACGTACCAGTGGGAGTTTGGTTCATATGGTGCATCGAATACAGCCAATCCTGTATTCAACTTTATTAACAATGCGATTGCGGATGTAACGGTTTCGGTAACCTTAACTACTAATAATAGTACGGGTTGCCCTGCTACATCTACACAGAATATAATTGTTCGCCCGGGGGTAAAAGCGCTATTTAGCCTCGATAAAACTGCTGGGTGTCCTCCATACAATGCAACCGTAGCAGCTACTACAACTGCTGCAATTACAAGTTATAACTGGGATTTTAATGGGTTTGTTCCTCCTGCTGGTGCGAATCAAATATTCCAAAACCCATCCAATTTAACAGGTATTGATGTAACTAAAAAAATCAAATTAACCGTAAATAGCGGTTTCTGTTCGGATACGACTTCTAAAAAGATTGTTGTTTACCCTCAGGTTGAAGCGTTAAATAAAAAAATACCAATTTTAAAGGGTTGTAGCCCATTTATGGTTACTTTCACGGATTCATCAAAGATGTTTGGCACAAATTTACCTGCTAACAATATCGCTTGGGATTTTAACGATAATTCTTCTTCTACTACTTCACCGATTAGCCATACATTTGTCAACCCCGATGATACAAATCAAAAACTATTCAATGTTATATTAACCGCAACAACCAGTAAAGGATGTATTGATACTAACGTAATAAAGGTTAGAGTTAACCCCAAAGTGACTGCGGCATTTAACTCTTTAATCACACAACCTTGTACCCCGGTGCGAATTAATGTAAAAGATGTCTCCTTTGCTGGTGCATCCATCTCTACCTATACTTGGACTTATGCTGGAGGTACAATTGTTGCGCTTCCAGAGGATAAGGATTTTGATATTGACTTTGATAATGCCATCGATTTAGTAAATCCGATAAATAGAAAGATAAGTCTTTCCATTACTAATACATTTGGTTGCAAGGATACTATTTCTCGAACATTTGCAATTGATCCAAAGGTTAATGCTTTATTAAGTATTGCTGCACCACCTGATAGTCTTTGTGCACCCGCTTTGTTCACTTTTAATAATACTACACTAGCGAGCAATTTGACCTATACTTGGGACTTTAAGGATGGTGTAATTCAAACCGTAAACTCGACAGGTTCTTTAAATCATACATTCGCCAATAGAACAGCAGCTACTAAGCGTTTTGATGTTCAGCTAAAAGCTATAAATCTTAAAGGATGTCAAAGTATTGCAACCAAAAGAGTGGGTGTTTATCCTGAGGTTGACGCACAATTCTCTATGACCAGGGATAGCGCATGTACTCCTTTCTATATTAGATTAAAGGATGAGTCGCTTAATGGAAAACAATGGAGTTGGGATTTTGGGCATACCATATTGGGTGTACCACAAACAAGAACCTCCATCGTGCAGGGAGAAACATTCACTAAATTAATTGACAACGAAACGGTTACTGATCAAATTAAGCATTACAAGATTAAACTTACACTTAATGACCTTGTAACTGGTTGTAAGGATACTATCTCACAATTTCTTGAAGTCTATCCAAGGGTTGTGTCGAATTTTAATATTACCCCTATAAGCGGTTGTAGTCCTACTACCGTAACGTTTACAAATAGCTCAACTGGACTTGGAAGTTATCTTTGGGAGTTAAATAATGGTCTATCGTATAATGTACCAATACCAACTCCTTTAAGTATTGCAAATGCTTCGACAGTAAACGAGAAAATTGTAAATATTAAGCTTACGGCAACAAATGTTTTAAGCTGTAAATCAGTATCGAGTAAAACGGTTACCATTGCACCCAAAGTTATTGCATCATACACTTCTTCAATTCTTGAAGGCTGCGACCCGTTTACCGCTAATTTTTACAACTTAACACCTTCAACAGCTTACAACTATACTTGGTCTGTAAATGGAGTGCCAGAAGCTGTAACAGTAGATCATTTGCATGCTTTTGCTAATCCATCTAATCCTCCTGTTATTAATAAATACAAGGTACTACTCCAATCGACCTATAAACTCAATGCCGCTTGTAAGGATACGGTTAGCAAGGTTATTACTGTTTATCCGCGAGTTTATCCAAATTTTTCATTTACCAATACAACAACACCTGCCTGTCATCCATTGACTACTGATCTGAACAATAGCACATTATCTTACAATAATTCGGCTACTTATACTTGGAATATGGGCAATGGAACCTATTCGACATTATCGAGTTTGACTAATCAATTGTACAAGAATAACTCGGCTATTAAGGATACAACCTATAGCATAAAGCTAATGGCTCGTTCGGTTCACCAATGCGTTGATTCTATTTCAAAAACGGTAACGGTTCACCCACGCCCAATTGCTTCCTATGCAATGACTAACGAGAGTGTATTTTGTTCACCTTTCCCAATTGAACTACATAACCTATCAACCGGAGCGATTCCAATGTTATATACATTCAATTTAGATGACGGGCCAAATGTTGTAACTTCGGATAAAGACTCGGTTATTAAACATACATATCATAACTTAACCAACGATAATAAAGCTTATAATATCACACTTACAGCTGCAACTGCGTTTGGTTGTCAAAACTCTACATCGCAAACTGTTTATGCATACCCCGAGGTTACTGCAAGTTTTACTGCTGATTTGTTTAATGGTTGTAGCCCGCATACTGTTGCTTTTAATAATACAACCGATAATGGATATTTTTATGTTTGGAGCTTTAAAGATGGCACAAATTCCAACTTGATGAGCCCGAACCATCGATTTGTGAATGGCACGAATAAAGACAAAGTATTTGATGTACAACTTATATCAATTTCAGAATACGACTGTGATGATACAATCACTTTACCTGTTACTGCTTATGCCACACCTGTTGCAAACTTTTCTGTTAACCCGCCGTTACAAATTTTCCCTAATGCAACCTTTAACTTTCATAATCAGTCTAGGCCAGACACCGTAATATGGAATCATCAGTGGACTTTTGGTGATGGCTACAACTCCTCGTCCATGGAGGCAGGAGATCATACCTATACAAAATGGGCAAATAGAGTGAATAATGATTACATCTATACTGCTACTCTAAATATCGATGCACCACATGGTTGTTCGAGCAATACAACAAATATATTAAGGTTATTACCAGCACCACCAATCCCTTTATTTGATGCTGATATCTTTGAATCATGCTCGCCTTTGGAGGTGCACTTTAGAAATCAAACAACGTATGGCGGACCAGCGTATGGTGGGGCATTTAGCTGGGATTTTGGCGATGGTACAACATCAATAGAGGATGAACCGATTCACATATTTACAGCACCAGGATATTATGTTGTTAAGCTTACGGTTACGGGGGATGGTGGCACCTCATTTTATTACAAAACCTTTAGGGTTTTCCAAAACCCAATTGCTAGTTTTGCTGTTTACCCAAATCATGTAATGCTTCCTAAGGCCGAAGTGCATGTTTATAATCTTACCAAATATGCTCATCGGTATGAGTGGGATCTTGGAGACGGAACCCTTTCAACTGATAAAGATCCTGTTCATATTTACAATGAGCTTGGCGAATATAGAATTAGCTTAAGAGCTTTTGCTCATGATACACTTGGTGGTTGTCAAGATTACACCTCAGTATTCCCTGCTGTGTGGGTTGAGGGTCAGGGTACGATACGATTCCCCGATGCATTTATTCCTAGCAAAACAGGTTCGAACGGTGGTTTATACGATGATATAGACTATAAAAATGAGGTATTCCATCCTGTTCACTACGGTGTAGTGGAGTATAAATTAATTATTTTTAATCGTTGGGGCGAGCAAATATTCGAGTCGAATGATATTAAAAAGGGTTGGGATGGTTATTTCCAAGGAAAACTTTGCGATCAGGGAGTTTATATTTGGAGGGCGAATGGTAAGTTTACCAACGGAAAAACCTTTGATAGAAAGGGTAATTTAACTTTGCTTAGGTAAAATGACTTTCAGATCGAAAAAATATTATGAGATGTGGAATTGTGATTCTTTAATGCAGAAATTGAAGTGAAAAGATTTTTTATTTATTTCGCACTCTTTTTTCTTGGCCTTTCCGCAAGTGCCCAAGATCCTAACTTCACACAATTCTATTCAAGCCCCTTATTTTTAGGCCCATCGTTTGCTGGAGGTATTGCTGGTCACCGATCTGTGTTAAACTACCGAAACCAGTGGATTGGGATTAAGGATGCTTATCAAACAGCAAGCTTATCGTGGGATCATAACTTCATTAATTTTCATAGCGGTTTAGGCGTAAATATTATTCGTGATCAAGCTGGAACCGGAAATTTGGGTAACACCCGAGCCGGTTTGCTTTACTCATACGATTTTACTCCACTCCCTGAATGGCATATTCGACCAGGTTTAGGTTTTTATGTATTACAAACATCGATTGATTTTTCTAAGCTTACTTTTGGCGATCAGCTAACCTCCGATTCGCCATCATCGGTTGTACCTCCTGGCAATCACGCAACTAGCGATATCGACGTAGCATCATCTGTATTGGCTTACTCCGATAATATTTGGGTTGGTTTTTCGTGGGATCATATGTTGAAACCAACAACTTCTTTTTACAACGATCAATCACGGTTACCTTTCAAATTTTCGGTGTACGGAGGAATAAGAAAAGTTATGAAGGGGTTCATATTAAGTAAAATCGAGGAAAGTATTACTGCTGCATTCTATTATCGGCAACAGGGAGATAATAGGCAGATAGATTTAGGTTTATACTGGTTTAGAGAGCCCATCAGTTTTGGTGTTTGGTACCGAGGTTTGCCTATTTCAAAAACATATAAAAAGTATGATGCCCTCGCATTTATGGCTGGGTATAAATTTTCTCAAATCAGTGTTGCCTATAGTTATGACTTTACAATATCAAGCCTAGGTTTCGGCTCAGGTGGTTCACATGAAATTTCCGTTATCTATGAATTCAAGGTTAAAACCAAAAAACGCTGGAAACCTATTCCTTGCCCAACCTTCTAAATTCTTGTATTTTTCAATTTAAAATTGATTTCATCCTTCTTTTTTTTGCATAAGACTTTTTAAGAATCTCATAAACTTTTGAGTTTTATTGTTGTTTATCTCATGATTAGTTTATAAAAGTTGAATCTTTTAAAAAAAGAATTATACAATGGCAGCAGTTACTAAGAAACAGAATAGTAGTATAAAAAATAGCGAAGTTCTTAATGATTATCGGCTGGCTGTTTTAAGCCGTGAGATTAGTTTATTAGGCCGTAAGGAAGTATTAACGGGGAAAGCAAAGTTTGGAATATTTGGCGATGGAAAAGAGTTAGCACAGATAGCTTTGGCAAAAACCTTTCAGAATGGCGATTGGCGTTCGGGCTATTACCGCGATCAAACCTTTATGATGGCTGCTGGGCTGTTTTCTGCCGAGGAGTTTTTTGCCCAACTTTATGGTCAAACCGATATTTCTCTGAATCCGGGTAATGCTGGCCGGGTTTTCAATAATCACTTTTCGACCCGAAGCCTTAACGCAGATGGTACCTGGAAGGATTTAATGGCCACGAAAAATAGTTCCCCTGATATGTCCCCAACAGCAGGACAGATGCCTCGATTATTAGGGTTAGCATACGCATCAAAGCTGTTTCGATTAAACAAAGATTTAAACGAATTCAACAAGTTTAGCAAGGGTGGCAACGAGGTTGCCTTTGGAACGATAGGGGATGCAAGTACCTCCGAGGGACATTTCTTCGAAACGCTAAATGCTGCAGGTGTGTTGCAAGTTCCCATGGCTCTTGCTATTTGGGATGATGGTTATGGTATTTCTGTTTCACGCGATTATCAAACAACAAAAGGGAATATTTCGGAGTTAGTCAGTGGATTTGAAAAGAAAGCAGGCGATAAAACAGGGATTCTTATTTACCGCGCAAAAGGTTGGAACTACTCTGAATTGATAAAAGTATTTACCGAAGGAGTTGAAAGGTGTAGAAAGGAACAGGTTCCTGTACTATTCCATATTACCGAAGTTACGCAACCGCAAGGCCACTCTACATCAGGTTCTCACGAGCGTTATAAATCGGATGAAAGGCTGAAGTGGGAGGTTGAGTTTGATTGTAATCGTAGGTTTCGCGAATGGATTATTAAAGAGGGTATTGCAAGTAACGATGAGCTGTCGATAATTGAGAAAGAAGTCATAACCAAAGCAAAGGAGGCTCGTGATAATGCATGGCTTAAATATACCGAACCAGTCAAAAAGGAGAGGGATGAGCTTATCAAAATAATCGATAATCGTTCATGCTTTTGTAAGCGCGAGCATATCGATAAGGTTGGTATTATATCTGAAGATTTAAAAAAAATTGCTAATCCTATTCGTAAGGATAATATGAGTTCGGTGAAAAACATCTTAAGGCATGTTTGTACTGATTGCTCGATGCGAAGTAAATTGCAGAATGATCTTTCCATATGGATGAAACGGAATTATGACGATGGTCACGATAGGTATAGCTCACATTTATACTGCGAAACCGAAAAAGCATCGATAAATGTTAAAGAGGTTAAACCAATCTTCAATGATAGCTCTGCAATGGTAAATGGGCGAGAGGTGCTACGCGATAACTGGGACGCACTTTTCAAGAAAAATCCTTTACTCGTTGCATTTGGAGAAGATTTAGGAAAAATTGGTGGTGTAAACCAATCGTACGAAGGACTGCAGGCAAAATATGGCGAGACTCGGATTACTGATACAGGTATACGTGAAGCAACCATTCTAGGTCAAGGATTAGGTCTTGCTTTAAGGGGTTTTAGACCCATTGCCGAGATTCAGTATTTTGATTACCTACTTTATGCGCTTCAAACCATGAGCGACGATCTATCAACCATTCGTTGGAGAACAAAAGGGGGACAAATGGCTCCGCTAATCGTGAGTACTCGTGGACATAGGCTTGAAGGAGTTTGGCACTCAGGTTCACCTCTAAGTATGGTTATTAACTCTATTCGGGGTATGTACGTTTGCGTTCCGCGCAATATGACTCAGGCTGCTGGTTTTTACAATACGCTTCTCGAAGGTGATGATCCTGCTTTAGTGATTGAACCATTAAACGGCTATCGATTAAAAGAGAGACGTCCTGAAAATTTAGGAAAGTATAGGATTCCCCTTGGTGTGCCAGAAATTCTTTCGGAAGGGAAAGATATTACACTTGTTACCTATGGCAGCTGTGTTCGAATTGCTCAGGAAGCTGTTCAGCAGCTGACCGAATTTGGTATCTCTGTTGAACTAATCGATGTGCAAACGCTTTTACCATTCGATTTACCAAATGTAGTTTTGGAATCAATTAAAAAGACCAATAAGGTTGTATTCTTCGATGAGGATGTTCCTGGTGGTGCAACAGCATTCATGATGCAAAAAGTTCTTGAGGAGCGAGGAGGTTTTTTCCACCTCGATTCTGCTCCTAAAACCATTACTGCGCAGGAGCATCGACCTGCTTTCGCAACCGATGGCGACTATTTTTCAAACCCAAATGCCGAGGATGTTTTTGAAGGGATTTATGCTATGATGAATGAATCAAATCCTAAAAGATATCCAACGCTTTACTAAGAATATATATTTTTAAGAGTTTAGTTTTCAGTTAAATAAGCCATGTTTATTTTTGGCTTATTTTTTGTTAATTTGCTATTCGAAGCTTAACTCTACTAATCATGTCAACAGAATTAAATTTTGATTTTTTTAAAGTTAATTACAACAAGATTGCTCCAAAACAGGGCAGTGTGCTCATTGCTGAGCCAGGGTTGATTGATTTGAACTTTAAGCGTTCGGTGATTTTACTGGTTGAACATAATGAGAATGGCACGGTTGGATTTGTTCTTAATCGAATTCTTAACTATAAACTATCCGATTTGTTGCCCGATTTTCCTGATTTTGATGCTAAGGTTTCTTTAGGTGGGCCGGTAAGCCCTAAAAGCATTCACTTTATCCATACCTTAGGTGATATAGTTCCTAAAACAACTCATATTATTGATAATATCTATTGGGGAGGCGACTTTGAGTATATCAAATCGCTGATTGTTGCCAATAAAATTACTTCTAAGCAGATTCTATTTTTTGTTGGATATTCAGGCTGGTCACTTGAACAGCTTGATAGGGAGATACTAGAAGGTTCATGGGTGGTTACTCAGCTACATCCAATTCAGATTTTTACTGGTATCGAAGATTTATGGATTAACACGGTTCGTCAGATGGGGACCAATTTTAAGCCTTGGACGCTTTATCCTGAGGATCCTTCTTTTAATTGATCCGGAAAAATAAACCGATTTATTTCCTCAGTTAGCAATTTACTTACCTTATTAAAATATCTCTGCTGCCTGAATGCGCTAACCCATCTAATCCCGCTAATAGCATTGGTTAAGAAAATCTCATCGCAATCTAACAGTTTTTGAACAGGAATGGCCACCTGATTATTTACTTTTAATCCAAGTTTTGGCGCCACTTTAATTATAACTTCACGCATTACACCTGGAATACAACCCTCAGATACTGCTGGTGTATAAATATTATCATCCTTTACGATAAAAACATTGGACGATATTGCCTCTGCAATTCTATCGTGTTCGTTAATTAAAAGGCAATCGTTTACATTATTGTTTCTCTGATAAATCCCTGCCAGAATATAATGAAGTGAATTACAGCTTTTTATTGATGATAAAGGATTAATTGGTTTTTTAATTTCGTGATAGAGTTCAATCGTATAACCTTTACTATTGAGTTGATACATATTCAAATCAAGTGGTTCAACCTCAATTATTATTCCTGCTCCATTATTTTCTGGAATGTATTTCCCGCCTTGATTTCTATAGACTGTTAGCCTTACCCTTGCGCTTTCAAATATTCGATTCTTATTGAGTAGCCGGGTAATTTCTTTTGATAGCATTTTTTCATCGAGGAAAGGAGGTAGATCAATATTCAATATCTCCATACCTTTTTTTAACCTTGCTAAGTGGAGATTTATATTTCTACCCTGAGTGCCGAAAGCATGAATTGTTTCGAAAAGACCATCACCATATAAAAAAGAGCGGTTGTTAACCTCCAAAGCAGGAGTATCGCTGCTAATCATATTGCCATTAACCCATATATATCTTTTGGAGGTCATCCCTTTGATACCGATTTTAATATCTCGTTAAATAGGATAGGTTGAATCTCAGAATGAGTTAATTTTTCGGGTAAACTATCGAAATATTCAACTCTCTCAATTTCGCTTACGGGCAAAGGGCCTATCTCATCGATTAGTGCCATATATAATCTGCTTGTTCCCGATTTATTTCCTGTGTTTACAAAATAATCGCAGATTGGTTTAATGCTGAATTTAATGGCTCCTGTCTCTTCAATCAGTTCACGGCTAGCAGCATCATCGGCTGTTTCGCCTTTCTCAATATGACCACCTGGGATTTCCCAAGTATCCCTCTCACGATGCTTGACAAATACCCATTTGCCCTGATGCTGAGCAGCAATTACGGCAAATTGATATTGTCCTATATCAGTGGCGAGAGGAAGTAATTTAACTTCAATCATCGGGTTGATTAATTGATTAGTCCTAACCTTTCTAAGAAAACAAAAAATAGCTTTGGATTAATTAGCAATGGGTAGATAAATCCAAAAACAGACCCAATAAAGTGAGCATCGTGGTTAATGTAATCCCCTCCTTTTTTGCTCATATAATGCGTGTAAGCAAGATACAGAACCCCAAATACAATGGCTGGTATTGGGATTATAAACATAAATAGAAGTTTCTGCAAAGGGTCAAAAAAGATGAAAGTGAAAACAATTGCTGATACAGCACCCGATGCTCCAACGCTGTGATAATAGAAATTATCTTTATGTTTTTTAAGGGTTGTTAGCGAAGCTATAACTATTCCGCCGAAGTATAGAGCCGAAAAATGTAAAGTCCAACTTTGAATTATCCCCGAATATTGCAACCCTTTAAAGATTGACTCAACTGCTGATCCAAAAGAGTAAAGCACGAACATATTGATAAAAAGATGCATATAATCGGCATGCACAAAACCATGTGTTATGAGTCGATGCCATTCCTTATTATGAACTGTTCGGTATGGGGTAAATTGCAGCTTATCCATTATCTCACGATTAGAGAACGCAAGCATGGATATTCCCACAGTAATTAAAACAATCAGAATGGTCATTAAATGTCAAATTTTATTTTAAAACCTAAAACCTATTTTTCACTTATCACTTATCGCTTGCCACTTGCCACTTGCCACTTGCCACTTGTTGCTTGCCACTTCCTAATGCATTATCTTATAAACCAACTCCCTCAGCAGTTCACCATCTTCAGTAGTGTCGTTATTTAGACCCTTGGCACGCATATCGTAATCTCTTAGCATCGAAAATACGTCAACACACTTGCGAGGATTGTAGATTCTGGCCGCATTTTTATACTCATCGATAAAATAAGGGTTTACGCCAAGCTCCGAAGCCACATTTGCTGGTGATTTATCCTTTAAAAAATGATAACGGAATATTTTTATATAATACTGATAAATTGCTGATAACGATAATACTAACGGGTTATTTGAAGAATTTTTTGCAAAGTAATCGGCAATTCGATTCACTTTCATAATATTCCTTTCACCCAATGATTTAGTTAATTCAAAGCGATTAAAATCCTTGCTGAGTCCGATATTTCGTTCGATATGCTCAACGGTAATTTTTTTATTATCGAGCGGTAACGTAATAATGAGCTTTTCGAGCTCATTGGCGATTTTACTAAGATCGGTACCTAAGAATTCATTCAGCAGATTTGCAGGAACGGGGGCTATTGAAACTCCTTTTTCTCCAAGATATTGAGTTATCCAGCTTGGTATTTGACTATCATACAGCTTCTTCGACTCAAATAGAACACCAATCTTCTCAACCAAAGCCATCAGCTTTCGGCTTTTGTCTGATTTACCCTTTGAATCGCCCGACTTTAACTTTTGACAGATTACTAATATTGTTGATTTCTGCGGTGCTTTTAAGTATATCTCTAAATCTTCAAGTTTCTTGATGTTTTGGGCTTCCTTAACAATAATTACTTGATAATTCGACATCATCGGAAATCTACGTGCCGCATTGATTATGGCGGGTGCATCAACATCTTTTCCAAATAGAATTGATTGGTTGAACGCCTTTTCTGATTCTTCGAGAACGTTATCTGCAATAAAGTCGGCTACTTTATCAATATAGTATGATTCATCACCAGTAAGGAAGTATACAGGTTTATAGATCTTTTTTTTAAGATCACTGATTACCTCTGCGTAAGCCTCAATTGATGATCTTTTTTTAGCCATTCAATTATTCTCTTTAAAAACGAAGATGCTTAACCGAAATACTATTATTGATAAGCCTTGTTAGCGATTCGATTCCAATTTGTATTTGTTCTTCGACAAATAAGTTTGTTACCTTTTTATCGCTTTCGGCTGTTTTAACACCCTCGGAAATCATTGGTTGATCAGTAACTAGCAATAGAGCTCCCGAAGGAATTTCGTTATAGAATCCAACAATAAAGATAGTTGCTGTTTCCATATCAATAGCCATTGCTCTTGTTTTTCGCAGGTATTCCTTAAATTCCTCATCGTATTCCCATAACCTACGATTGGCGGTTAATACAGTTCCTGACCAATAGTCTTTATTATGATTTCTGATTGTCGAAGAAACTACGCGTTGTAAGTTGAAAGCTGGTAGAGCAGGAACTTCTGGGGGTAAATAATCGTTCGATGTCCCTTCGTGACGTATTGCTGCTATAGGAAGTACAAAATCTCCAACTTCGTTTTTCTTTTTTAATCCACCGCATTTACCGAGAAAAAGTACTGCTTTTGGATTAACTGCACTTAGCAAATCCATGATTGTTGCTGCATTCGGACTTCCCATACCAAAGTCAATCATTGTAATCCCGTTTGCTGTGGCACAGGGCATATTTGCAAGTGGATTTACAATCTCTACGTTACAAAATTTTGCAAAGTACTCAAGGTAACCCCTGAAATTGGTTAATAAAATGTGAGTTCCAAAGTTCTCGAGTTTCTCTCCTGTGTAGCGTGTCAACCAGTTTGCTGCTATCTCTTCTTTTGTCTTCATATTTACTTTCAAATTTGAGCAAAAGTACACTTTTTTCGTGATCTAAGAATGGTAGATACTTAGAGGAATAGTACGAAATTCGAATTTTTTCCAATTAATATAAGAAAAAAAACCTAAACAATAGCGAAAAAGTCAGTTTCTAAAAATTCAATCAAGAAACAGGAATCAGACACATGAAATAATTTCTGGGCTCTATTGGGTTTTAGTAAAACTTATTTATCAACTTTGAGGAGTCAAGTAATTTGAAAATGCAAAAGTTAAACCTCCCTGAATATTTTGTAAAAACAAGGATTGTAGAAGGACAGCATCAGATATTTGATGAAATCCGACGAAAATATGTTGCCTTAATCCCTGAGGAATGGGTGCGTCAGCACTTTATCAACTATTTAGTAGTTGATAGAAAATTTCCAAAAGGGCTAATTGCTGTTGAACATCCTTTAATTATTAATAAAGTAAGCCACAGAGCCGATATCGTTGCTTTTGCATCGAATGGAAAACCATTGGTGGTTGTTGAATGTAAAGCACCTGAAGTTGCAATAAACCAAGGTGTAATTCAGCAAATATCTCGATATAATATTTTGCTAAAAGCGCCAATTCTTATCCTTACAAATGGACTAATTCATTATTGCGTACGCATTGATTTTGAAAATAACATAACAAAATCAATTGATTCAATTCCTTTTTATCAGGAAATCTAACGATATTATGTTTGACAACAAATCTGATTTCTATCATATCTGCATATCTAATTTTTTATATACTTTCGAACGATTTTGTTTTTAATCATTAATATTTTTTAAATAGTTGGTCATGAGCGAACTCGAGCAATATTTTAGTCAATTCAGAAAAGAGATAGTTGGAATTGATGCCTGTTACGAATCTCCTTATGGAAAAAAACAGATGATATATGCCGATTGGATTGCAAGCGGTAGATTATATCATCCAATCGAGGATAAGATGCTTAACCAGTTTGGCCCAATGGTGGCCAATACGCACACCGAGAGCAGCGAGGCAGGAAAATTTATGACTGACTCTTACCATTATGCACAAAAGGTAATAAAAAGTCATGTTAACGCGGGTACTAACGATGTAATTATTTCGTGCGGCTTTGGAATGACTGCAGTTATCAATAAGTTTCAACGCTTATTGGGACTAAAAAACAAGGGGATTATTTTCAATAATCCTGAGGATAGACCAATAGTGTTTGTAACCCACATGGAGCATCACTCGAATCAAACATCGTGGTATGAAACTACCGCAGAGGTTATCGTTGTGGAACCTGATGAAAACCTACTGGTTTCTCCTGAAAAATTACGTGAAGCGATTAAACCCTATCGAAATAGACCCCTGAAAATAGGCTCATTTAGCGCATGTAGCAATGTTACAGGTATAATTACCCCTTATCATCAGCTAGCAAAGGTTATGCACGAGGAGCAAGGATTATGCTTTGTCGATTTTGCGGCCTCAGCACCATACGTGGCGATGAATATGCATCCTGTAGACCCATTGGAAAAGTTAGATGCGATTTTCTTCTCGCCTCATAAATTCCTTGGTGGACCTGGTTCATCGGGGATAATGATATTCGATTCATCGCTTTACCACAATGCCGTTCCCGATCAGCCCGGTGGTGGAACCGTTGATTGGACGAATCCTTGGGGAGAATATAAGTACATTGATAACATTGAACAGCGTGAGGATGGCGGAACACCGGGTTTCTTAGAAATGATTCGAGCGGCCTTATCGATTAAGTTAAAAGAGCGAATGGGTGTAAATAATATCCATAAAAGGGAGAAAGAGTTAGTTGACCTTGCCTTTAATAAACTTGAGGGGGTTTCAGAAGTTAAGATTTTAGCGAAGGATGCGAAGAATCGAATTGGTGCAATCTCACTTTATATCGAGAATGTGCACTACAATCTTTTGACAAAAATGCTAAGCGATCGGTTTGGTGTTCAGGTGCGGGGCGGTTGTGTTTGTGCTGGCACTTATGGACATTTCCTGTTGCATGTAACCAAGGAGCAATCTGAAGAGATTACCTGTATGATTAATACTGGCGACCTATCGAAAAAACCAGGCTGGATTCGTTGGTCGATTCACCCAACCACAACCGATAAAGAGGTTGAATTTATTGCTGATGCAATAAGCCAGATAGCAAAAAATCATACGGAGTGGGCAAAGGATTACCATTATCATAGTAATACCAATGAGTTTCATCATAATAGTTTAACAAGTTTACACAATCCTACAATTGATAGAATATTTGAGTTCTGAAAATAAAGACTTGTGACACAAAACGCCCAATTTTTTAGTTGGGCGTTTTTGTTTCAAGAAAGTTTGTTTGTTACAAGTCGAATTTAATTTGCTCTCCTAGCGCAGCGCGGAAGTTTAAAGCAATCCTCAGAATCAGAATAATTTACTTCAACACAATCCGAAGGATCGCAGCAGGTGTGGCAAACTCTTTTAAACGATTTAATTCCAATTAATTCAATATCAGTAGAGTAAAAACCCTCTTTAACGGGTTCAACTTTCATTAAATCGGTACTTAGGTACTTTTTATTATCGTCAGAGAAAACGGTAGCAACAACCGCATCTTTTCCTAATTCATTCTGAATTTTTAGAGCGCCTATAAAATTCGCACCCGACGAGATTCCCACAGCAATGCCCATGCTGGCGAGTTTTTGTGCCATAATAATGCCATCGCCATCATCAACCTCAACGATTGAGTCGAGGCTTTTTAGAACACAGATATCGGGTATAAATTCATCAGAAATCCCTTGTATCCGATGCTTACCAACTTTGTACCCTGTGGATAAGGTTGGTGAATTGGCGGGTTCTAACGGGTGAATCTTTATTTTTGGATTTTGCTCCTTCAAGTACTTTCCAGTTCCCATAATAGTTCCCCCAGTTCCAACGCCTGCAATAAATGCATCAGGTTTTAAATGTCGATATTTAAGCTGCCACCAAATTTCTGGACCTGTTGATAGATAATGTGCTTCTGAGTTATCGGTATTAGCGAACTGCCTTGGAAGAAATCCTCCTATCGATTCGGCTAGTTTATTTGCTGCTTCAATGCTCCCAAGAAATCCTCCCTCTTCTTTGCTTACAAGATTGATGGTTGCTCCAAAACTTTTAATCAAATTGATTCTTTCCGAACTCATCCAATCAGGCATAAATATGGTTACTGGGTGACCTAGCGCTCGGCCAAGTGCTGAAAATGCGATACCTGTATTGCCGCTTGTAGCCTCAATAATTGGCATTCCAGGCTTAAGTTTACCATCTTTTATTGCTTTACTAAGAATATGATAAGCCATTCTATCCTTGATGCTACCTGTCATATTAAGGTATTCGGCTTTGGCATAGAGTTTTCTTAGTTTACCTTTATATTTAAATTCAATTGCTAGGAGGGGAGTGTTTCCAATTAGACTTGATAGGTCATGAATTCTCTTCGATGAGATAGATTCCATATGAAATGAGATTGTATTTAGTAAAGGTTAACCTTTAAGACTTATTTTTTCCAACATATCCTCTTTCAAAATTGTAAGTTCCTTCTTATTAATGCTGATGATTCCTTCTTTAGCAAAATCGCTTAGTAAGCGACTAACGCTTTCTCTTGATGTACTTATAAAATCTGATAGTTCATTGTTGTTCAAAGGAAGTTCAAATCGATTTGATTTATATACTTCGTGCGACATACAAAGTAGGATCTCAGCCAATCGACCGGGTAATTGCTTCTGCGACATATTTGCATACTTTTGATAGTCGGTAAGTTCATTTCTGCACAAATCGAGAATAATCTCATAGGCAAAACTCCCATTCTTAAATATAAAGTCTCTGAATGTATCCAATGAAATAAAACAGATATGTGAATCGATTAAAGCTGTTGCGCTGTAATGGTTTACTTTATCGCCAAATGTTGTAGGAAGTCCTAAATAGGTTGGGGCCTTCATCAAGCGTAATATCTTATCGCCTGTTGGACCCTTCATATGAACCTTAACCAAACCGGATTTAAGGTATGCAATATTGGTTGCAAGCGTTCCCTCGCGAAAAATTACATCACCTTTCTTAAAGTTGATTTGTGCACAGTTTAGTTCAAGTGTCTCCAGTTCAGAGGAGGAAAGAAGCTCTGCCGCAGGAGATTTTAAACCACAAAGCCTACATTCAGGATTAGCCATTTTCTTTATTTCTTATTCCGACAAATATAAGAAATGGTTTTCTATTATGTGATAAATGTCACACACAGTCGTTAGGGATATCACACCTATAAACTTATGTATTACTTGTCCTTAGAATATCTTTGTAGTGTTAATTCAATAACAATTATTGATGAGTGTTTACTAGTGCTCCCTGACTTGAAATACATAAAAAATGAAATGGACACTTGATAGTCACTTTATACATTTTATTCATAAAAACAAAAAACACTATGGGTATTGATTTCGAAAAACAACTTGAGGAACTCAAGAAAAAGGTTGGAAAACTCGAAAAAGGTCGCAAAGATAAAATGACCCTTGTAGTTTTCTCTGGTGATATGGATAAACTTTTAGCAGCCATGATAATTGCTACCGGTGCAACAGCAATGGATATGGAGGTTAAACTATTCTTTACATTTTGGGCAACTGCAGCATTACGTGATCCTAAAAAGAATGTTAAAGGAAAGAATCTTATCTCTAAGATGTTCGGTTTTATACTTCCAAAGGGTGCTAAAAAGGTTAAACTTTCGAAGATGCAAATGGGCGGTATGGGAAAAGCCATGCTTGAAGGTCTTATGAAGAAAAAGGGGATTGCTTCACTCGAAGATATGTTTAAAACTGCAGGAGAACTAGGTGTTGAGATTAATGTTTGTGAGATGTCGATGAACCTAATGGGTTTCAAAAAGGAAGAACTAATCGATTATCCTAAGATGAACATATGTGGGGTGGGAACCTTTCTTGCTGATGCCGAAGAGAGTAAAATTCAACTATTTATATAGTCTATAACTAAATAAATCCTTTGAGCTATGAGCGAAAAATTGGTAGTAATTGTAACTAATGGTCCTGATAAACAGGAAATGGCAACCATTCCCTTTGTTATGGCAACGGCTGCACAATCGATGGATGTGGAAGTAACTATTATTCTACAATCTGACGGAGTGTTACTTGCAAAAAAGGGTGTTGTTGATAATATTCATGCTGCTGGATTTATGCCATTAAAGCAACTATTAGACACCTTCTTAGAACTTAAGGGCAAGTTTCTAGTATGTACACCATGTGTGAAATCTAGAGGAATTAACGAGAACGAATTAGTTCAAGGTTCCCAGTTAATAGCTGCAGGAACGGTTATCTCCGAAACATTGGACGCAAAAGCTGTAATGAGTTACTAGCAAAAAATAATTAACCATTAAATATTCTAAAAATGACAACTGACGAATTAAAAAATCTAAAAGCAAATCAAACTGTTGATGCTCGGGGAACTGCTTGTCCTGGTCCATTATTGGCTGCAAAAAAAGCAATAGGCGATATCGAATCAGGTGAAATCATGGAGATTCTATCATCCGATGAGGGAACCAAGCATGATATCCCAAAGTGGTGCCAGAAAATGGAGCACGAGTTCCTTGGTATCGTTGAGGAGGATAGCTATTCAAGACTGTTTCTTAAGAAAGCATAAGGATTATTATCTGTCATTCTGAGCATAGCGAAGAATCTATTTAGATGTTTCACTATCGCTCAACATGACAATAGATTGTGTCATTAATTTTCAAAATAAGAATATGTCAACTGAAAAATTCTCTCCTAAAATACTGGTCTTTTCCACCGATAAAATTTCTGATCCAGGAATTGACCAAGCTGGTTTACGCAAGATTCACTATTCGCCTTCGGTTTATGTAATCAGTTTGCCATGTTCATCGGGGATAAAACCACGATGGATTATGCGTGCGTTACAGAAAGGGTTTGATGGAGTTTTTATTGCTGCCGATGGTCATGAGTGCTCATACAGTTCCAAATGTGCAGAGCATACAAATACTATCATAGTAGAATCTCAAAAGTTGATGAAAGAGAATAACATCAATCCAAAACGCATTAGAATGGCTGCCCTCTGCTCAGTCTGTGCCGAGCCATTCGTGAGCCACATGGGAAACTTCTCGAAGATACTTTCGGAACTAGGAAGTATTGATACAGATAAGTATACTCCAAACTAATCATTTTTTCTTAGTGCCCTTTGTGAATCCCTTTGTGATACTTCGTGGTTAAATTTTTTACCACAAAGGACTCCAAGTGCACACGAAGGAACTCAAAGTTAAACCATAAGCAATGTCAGAAAATAGCAAAAAATACGATGCCCTAGTAGTGGGTGGTGGAATTGCCGGTCAAGAGGCGGCACTGAGCCTTGCCGATATGGACTATAAAGTTCTTTTAGTTGAAAAAGAACTTTCCATTGGTGGTAAGATGATTCAGCTAAGTAAGGTTTTTCCAACCCTCGATTGTGCTGCATGTATCACCACACCAAAAATGTCGGAGACTGCAAGGCATCCCAATATCACTCTACTTCTGAATAGTAAAATTGATACTATTGAGAAGCAGAATAAATCGTTTGATGTGAGAATCAACCGTAAACCTCGGTATGTTAAACCCGAAGTTTGTACAGGTTGTCAGGAGTGCGAGTTTGTTTGCCCCGAGATTCGTCTTGATGCATATAATGCAAACCTTGCAGGGAGAAAAGTTGCTTACATTCCTTTTAGCCTAGCAAATCCACGAATTGCTTCAATCGACCGTCAGGATGTTTCTGCTCCATGCATAAACGAATGCCCTGGGGGTGTTAAACCATATGGTTATATCTCACTTGTCAGAAACGGTCAGTACGACGAAGCAATGAAACTTCATCTTGAGGATATCCCAATCCCAGGAAGTTTAGGTCGAGCCTGTTATGCACCTTGTCAATCGGAATGTACAAGAGCCAAACTTGAGGCTCCAGTTGATATTCGCCGAATTAAAAGATTTTTTGCTGAGAACTATTACGATAAATTCCCAATTGCACCTGAACGGGAGACAAAAGCAAAGACTGGGAAAAGAATTGCCATTATAGGCTCTGGACCAGCAGGTTTAACCGCTGCTTATCATTTAGCTCTAAAGGGTCATTCTGTAAAAATATTTGAGGCTGCACCAAAACCTGGTGGCATGCTTATGCTTACACTCCCTGAGTATCGCTTGCCAAAGCGAGTGGTTGAAAGGGATATTCAAAATATCACATCATTAGGAGTTGAAATTGAGGTAAACCATAAGATAGAGAGTTTAGCGAAGTTAAAGGCTGATGGTTTCGATTCTGTTTTTGTCTCTGTAGGAACCCATAATACATTTAAACTTAGCATCGAGGGTTCAGAATTTGAAGGCGTTACTTCCTGCCTTGATTTTCTCCAGAATGCAAACATTGGAGAGAGGATAAATCTAACCGGAAAGAAGGTTATGATTATTGGTGGGGGCAATACCGCTATAGATGCATCGAGAACTGCGTTTCGATTAGGTGCAGCAAAAGTTACCGTTGTTTACCGTCGTAGCCGTGAGGAGATGCCTTGTTTTGCCCCTGAGATTAAGGAGGCAGAGGAGGAGGGAGTTGAAATTCTGATTCTTCGAAATCCTATAAAGTTCATTGGAGAGAATGGTAAACTCGCTAAGGTTCAACTAATCAAGATGAAACTTGATAAGCCCGATGTGAGTGGTCGTAGAAGTCCTATTCCAATTGATGGTTCAGAGTATATTGAGGATGTTGACTTTGTTGTGGAAGCAATTGGTCTTCAACCCTCGACTTCAGTTTTTTCAAATGAGGTTGATTTAAACAAAAACGGTACAATTAAGGTAAACGAGAAAACCCTACAGATTTCTAAAACACTAGTATTTGCAGGAGGCGATGGGGTTACAGGAGCATCAACAATTATTGAAGCTGCTGGTCAAGGAAAAAAAGCAGCTTTCTATATCGACAAATATCTGAATGGACTTAATCTCGAGGAGTTTGAATTCGGAGATAAACTTCCCGCCATTGATAAGACTAGGATTCTACAAAGAGATAATATTACTTTTGCAAATCCTGTAAGGGATACTTTCCGTCCAATAAGCGAGAGAATACAAGATTTTGCTGATGTTGAAAAAACATTCACAGAGGATGAGGTTAAACTTAGCGCGCAACGATGCCTCGATTGCAGCAATTGTCGCGAGTGTCATCAGTGCATTTCTGCATGTCCTGCTGAGGCTATCGATTTCTCGCAAAAGAATGAGGTTGTTGATGCAGAGGTTAAATCGGTAATTATATCATCAGGATTTAGACTTTTCAAACCTGAGAATAAGCCACAATACGGCTACGGTAAATTTTCCAACGTAATTGATGCGATGCAGATGGATAGGCTAATTGCACCTACTCGTCCATTCAACAGCGTTCTTCGCCCAGGCGATGGAAAAGTTCCGGATAAAATCGCTTACATTCTTTGCACAGGCTCAAGGGATTCAAGTATTGAGAATTCAATGGCATGCAGTTCTGAGTGCTCAAACAATCCTATCTGCTCGCAGATTTGCTGCATGTACTCAATCAAACAAGCCCAACTTCTAATGGGTGCTTTACCTATGGCAGATATAACAATCTACTATATGGATATCAGAGCTTTTGGAGTAATGGACATTTATGGTGTTTTTTTTGAGACGTTTTATTCAAGTGGACATTTGTGGTGTTGTTTATTTTTAGGTTAGCTGCTCAATTAGGTAAAAGTGTTCTATTTTTGTTGCATCAAATGAAACGGAAATGGGCT
>JANYLA010000140.1 GCA_025361485.1 Bacteroidales bacterium | reverse complement strand
TAATTTTAATAACTTTGATGAAGAATTAATAAAACAAATACAGCACAAAATTAACAGAAGACCTAGGAAGAACCTTGAATTTAGTAATCCGAAAGTGAATTTCTTCAATTGTGTTGCATTTGCTTCTTGAATCTACGATGTGGTACAACACCGCCAATAATTTTTGATGTTGCAAACTCTTTTCTAATTTTAGTTTTTTCTCCTTTCTGCAAATTGGCTATCTGCTCTCTTAAAGCATTTGAATTTGCAGGGTAAAACATCCCTGAAACTGCCGGTTTACGAATATATAGATTAGCACTCATATTGTATTATTCGAGACATTATGAATTTATAACGATTGGACCATATCCACAATTGATACAATTCCCAGAATTTTCGAATTGTATAGATGATATCCTAAACCCATTTCTTTTGATAACAATATTTCCACAGCTTGGGCAAAATGTGTTATTTCCCACTTCATTGTTTTGAGTATTTCCTAAATAAACGTATTGGAGTTTCTCTTTTGCATGGTGAAATAATTCTTGTAATGAGTTGAACTGGGTTGAGTGATTGTCTAATAAATAGGCAGGATGATAACCGCTTACATGAAGCACTGTTTGCTCTCCGAGCTCACCTGAAAGCCATTCGAACATGAGTTTTGCCTCGTCGATACTATCATTTAAATGAGGAATTACGAGAAAAGTAACCTCAAGGTGCTTGCCGCTTTTACGAATTGATTTTAACGATTTTAGAATGGGATAAATACTACCCCCAGTAATTTTTCGATAAAAATCATCATTGAAAGCTTTAAGGTCGATATTGAAAGCATCAATTGTATTAAGAAGTTCGGCAAGCGGCGTTTGATTTATGTACCCATTTGAGACCATTACGTTCTTTAGCCCTACTTGCTTCGAAAGGCTTGCCGTTTCGAGCATGTATTCAAACGAAATAGTGGGCTCATTGTATGTAAAAGCGACACCGATATTGTTAGGATAAATTTTAGCTTCTTGAATAACTTTGGCCGGCGATACAATTCTTCGTTTATCAATATTTTGTGGCACATATTGAGATATCTCAAAGTTTTGGCAGAATATACAATTCAAATTACAACCAAAACCACCAATGGAATATATCATTTTGCCTGGGAAGAAGTGATAAAGAGGTTTTTTCTCGATAGGATCAAGGGATGATGAAGAAATTACTCCCCATTGAACTGATTCTAATACCCCATTACTATTCAGACGAGCATTACATTTGCCAACTCTTTCGTTTTTTATTTTACAAAAGTGAGGGCAAAGTTGGCATTCAACACCTATTTGATCGCTCTTAATATAGAATTGAGATTCCATTCAAATGGTATAAACTGAATAACAAGGTAACAGTTTTATTGAATGAAGTCAAATTAATAAACTGAAAATAAGAAGTCTGCCCTGAATGTACACCTTTTTTATAGCAGATTAGGAATAGTATGCAATGCTAAATACTAATGAATATTTACCAACCACTTTGGTTCATCGGAGATTTGCTCCCCTTTGTAATAAACTCGTTCGAGGTATAATCCCGAAGGAGGAGCAGTGAACTGTGATGGGATTTCAGATTTATCCCAAAAAAAACTTTGAATATCCTTATCGGTCATTCGACCTCGGCCAACTTCCACTAGAACCCCAACTACACGCCTAACCATGCGCCATAGGAAGTGCGAACCAACGATGTGAATTAGGATTGAGTCATCAATCTCAAATATTTTAATAGATTGCAGTTCAACCAGCGTCGAATCGCCATCCTTATCCTTTATGCCAAATGATTTGTAGTCCTTTAATCCAATGAATAGCGGTGTAACATCAGCCATGGCTTTAACATCTAGTTTATCCTTAATCCACCAAACATTATCCTTCCCAAAAGCAGTCCTACGCTTGGAGATATGGTAAACATAGCTTCGGGCAACTGCATCATGGCGAGCATGAAAATTAGGATTTGTTTTTTCGATATGAAGTATATTGATTGCAGCAGGCAGAATATCATTCATCTTAATTTTGATAATGTGTGGAGGCATCATCGTTTGAATATCAAGGTGAGCAACTTGATATAGTGCATGAACCCCAGTATCGGTTCTCCCTGAGCCGTATAGTTCAAATTTATCTTCGCTAAAAACCTCTTTGCAGGCATCCATAAGTTTGCCCATCACCGTAGGAAGTTCCTTTTGGAATTGCCATCCCTTGAACTTCGAACCGTCGTACTCCAATGTCAACTTAAATCTGGGCATATTTTTTTTGGTAAAGATAGGCGATAGGTCTTAAAAAAAACAAAAAAGTAACCACATTAGACACATAGAACACAATAGAAAGAAATAAAAAAAATGACAAAATAAACTAATTGAATTTTTCGATGTCTGAAATCTAATATCTAGAATCTTTACTCTGCATTCACCCTAATTTCATAGGTAACCTTCATGGCTTTTTTGTAAACGGCATTAACTCCGCAATAACGTTCCTCCGAAAGGCTAACAGCCTTTTCGAGTTTATCCATAGGCAGGTCTTTACCTGTAAACTCATAGATTAGGTTTATCTCGGTATAATGCTTTGGATGCTCTTCGGTTTGTTGTGCTTCAACCCATATTCTGAATTTAGTAACCTCAACACGCATCTTAGCAAGAATGGATACTACATCCATTCCAGTACAGCCAGCCAATGCTGCAAGCATAAGTGGTTTTGGGCGAGGACCTTTGTTTGTTCCTCCATTACTTTCCGCTGCATCCATTATCAGTTTATGACCAAAAAGTTCGGTTTCAAACATCATCCCGCTTTGCCAATCGGCGTGTATTGTAACTTTTTCCATCGTTGTTTTATTTTATCTAACAGTAAAAATAAGTATAAGTTTCACAAGTAATTTGAAAAGTTAATAAGCAAATAAGTTAACCAATTGATAAAAACAATACAATCAATACTGAAATGCTGCATCATACTTAAGCCAGATATCCATAAACAATAGCCAGTAAAGTAAGGATTAGGCTGATAAAAAAGTAGGGGATCGACATCAATAAGAATTTTGCTATTGTCTTGCCCCACGTTTGCTTATAGTTGTGCTTTAACGAGGAGATTAAATAAATCAAACAAACTAGAAACGACCAGGGCAATAACTTTCCTCCAAAGTTTTCGCTGATATAAACCTGAATCGCAAATACAAAACTTAAAACGATGAAGAAAATGGTATGGATGTGGATAGAAAAGATTAGATGTTCATAGTAATACTTTTTTCGATAAAAAATAAGTAGTAGCAGAATTGCGGTTAAGGGCATCATGATGAACATGGTTAACGAGATGCTTTTGATAATTGCATGAGTAATCTCCTTGATATCATCCTTGTTTTTCCAGTCAAATTTCCCCTGTTTCTTTACCATTTGCCGATTGAACCAATTTGCTTTCTCCCCTTTGGATTTCAGCAATGAGTCAACCTCTTCATTGGTATAGTTATGAATATTCTCCTTGAATTGGTCATACTCTTCCTTTGTAGAGAATTCAACTTTACCATAGATACTGTATCGAGGTTTTGCCGTATCTAAAGCGAGGCTCTGCTCAGGGATAAGCGTGAGCATTTTACGCAGCCCATTCCTGTTTTCAGCAGTTGTGTCAATATCCTCTTCAATTAACATTTTATTAATTACGGAATCCGAAGCATATTTGAGTCGTTTTAAATCCTTCTTCAGGCTATCCTTTGAGGTAAAGTCAAATTCCATTCTGCTCAAATCGCTTGAGTCCTTGCGATGTTGAATCTTTTTTCCCCCTTGCAGCTCATTGAGCGTAATGCTCATCGAGTTCGTATCCTCCTTACCATTTTTGGTTGATTTATTGCTAGCGTCAATAACATGGTCGCTTATCTTACCCAATAATAAGAAGAAAATAAAGCTGACAAAGACGTAAAACTTAACGGGAGGTACATAGCGAACCCGCTTACCATCAAGATAATCTAAAGTGATTTTGCCTGGTCGAGTAAATGACGCTTTTATCGTATTCCACAATTTAGTGTCTAAATGAAAAAAATCTTCAAATACCTCAACGGCAAGGTGGTGTACGACTTCACGAAGGAGCGCGATTACGGCGAACGGGTATGGCAAACCGGGGCGTGCTTGATCCCCGCGCGCAAGCTCAGCTTCGACAAACCTGAAACTACTCAGATCTTTGCTGATACCCATGCCCTGGGGAACTGGGTAGTCAATTTCGATGAACTCCTGGACCGCCGCATTCTTCGCCATCGGGGAGTGCAAGTCATTCGCTACCGCCAATCCTCTGTCGGCGGCAGAAACCTAATTATTTCCTCGAAAGCCAAT
>JANYLA010000137.1 GCA_025361485.1 Bacteroidales bacterium | reverse complement strand
CTTAGAAGGATACAGCGGTTTATTGCTGAGTACTCGCTTGATGCGGATCTGATCGCAAGGTTTATATTCGCTCTTCTGCCGTATGAACCACCGTACAGGTTGGTTCTGGACAGGACTAACTGGAAGTTCGGCACGAAGAACATCAACATCCTTGCTCTTGGCGTCGTATATAACGGAGTAGCCTTTCCCATTCTGTTCCATATCATGCCAAAGTTCGGAAACTCAAGCATGCAGGAACGAATAGACCTAATGGACCGCTTCGTCAGGCTGTTCGGATCCAGCAGCGTAGAATGCCTGCTGGCCGACCGGGAGTTTGTGGGGGACAAATGGCTTGGGTACCTTAACAGGCTACACATTGCATATCACATTCGTATTCGTGATAACTTCTGGGTTGAGAAACCTGCCAACGGGAAAAGGGCAAAAGCTTCGTGGCTGTTCAATACCCTCAAGATCAACGAATGTGCCTTTCATCGCAAGATTGTTCGTGTCAATGGAGAACTCTGCTATCTCTCTGCTTCCAGGATTATAAACAAGGAAAATGTCCCGGAGTTGCAGATAATTGTATCGTTCAACAAGCCCGACAAAGCTCAGGCGCTTTATAAAGAACGATGGCAGATAGAGTCGGCATTTAAGGCCCTGAAAACAAGTGGCTTTAACATTGAAGATACTCATCTGTCTGGTATTGAAAGGGTAAGCAAGTTGCTGGCACTGGTCTTAATTGCTTTTGCATGGGTGTATCGGGCAGGAATACATCTCGACACGCTCAAACCCATCAAAATCAAAAAACATGGAAGAAGGGCTAAGAGTTTGTTCAAATATGGCCTTACTTACATCGCCAACTTGCTTTTTAGCAACGATATAGATAAATTTAACCAATGTTGTAAATTTTTGTCATGTACTTAGAACGAGAAGATTAAAGAAAAAAACAAATCTCCCATCTTTGTTAACCTTTTGCTAACCTGATTTTTAATCAGCGAGTTATTAATTGATGTAATATTGTACTTGTTTTGCAAAACTGCAAAAACAAAGAATCGATTTTAAATTAATTGATAATAATATGGTTACAATTTCTGGAGGAGTAATCTCAAAGCAGAATAACACTTCGATAACCTACCGGTTAAAATGTGAAAAGTGTGGACATGAAGATGAGTCAGAATCAACCGTTACAGTTACTGTTGGGTTAACAGAAGTTACTTCAAAAAAATGCCCTAATTGTGGTAATCGCCAGATAATAAAGATGAAAATTAGCATGAATTAGGCGATATTGTCATTCCAAAAAGGTCTAATTCAACGAATCTTTATTGAATCCTGTGCGTTTTTAACGCTTAAAACTTAAACTACATCAAAGCTAATAGCTGTTTCAGCTTTGTTTCAGCAATTTTTAGGTTGTACTCGAAGTTAATAAGCCGGGTACAGGACTGAACATAATTTTCCTGTGCTTGATGAACTTCAAGAGAAGTGGTTTGGCCAAGTTTCAACCTTTGTAAACTTATATCAAGATTTTCCTTTGTCAACTCCTTGTTCTCCTTTTCAATTGCTTGCAGGCGTTGCTGATTCTCGTACTGATTAATGGCATTCAGCAAGTCATTCTTTACTTGCAGTTTAGTATTCTCAAGGTCATATTCAGCCGATTGAATATCGAGTTTAGCAATTGATATCTGCCGCCTAATCTTGCCTGATTGGTAAATTGGTATTGATATCGACCCACCAAACTGAGGCCCAAAATTACTTGAGGAATTGTCGACTTGGGACATGAAGTAACCTGCCCTAAAGTTTACTTGTGGAAAACGTGATTTGCGATATTCTTTTAAGCCCAATTTGGCAACGTCCATTTGTTTCTGAAAAGAGAGTATGCTGGTATTTACTGAACTTAGATTTTGAAGTAATTCGCTTTTGTTGAAAGTGAAGCTGGTGGGTATGGAATCAACTACCTCAAACATTGAATCTGTGCTGACGCCCAGAAGTTCGTTCAGGTACTTTTTCGCTGCATCGATTGTATACTGTTGATTGATGGAATTCTCGGTGTACACATTCAAATCGATTTTTGCCTGTAGTAAGTTGGACTTTCGAACAGAACCGCCATCAAAGGAGGTTTGTAAAATCTTAACAAGTTCCTTGTTATAATTGATTATTTCATTTATCGAATTGAACTGCTGTTTTTGCCGAACAACATCATAGTAAGCCGACACTACACTATACTGAGTTTGTAATACCTTATCCTTAAACTGAATCTCCCCAAGCGCTTGGATTTCACTTAGTTTGTTTTTTGTAACAAACATTTTACCCCCATCGAATAAAGTCCAAGATAGCTCAACTCCAGAATTGATAGATTTATATGATTTTGTATTTTTGGGATTGTAACTACCGTTCCCCGTCAGCGAGACATTTGGCATCATCCCAGCATTACCTATGGTATTATTATATTTTGAAATTGATGCTTCATTACCTGCAATAAGAATTCCATAATTATTTTTTAGGGCAATGTTTAATGCGTCCTCCACGGTCATTACGGTTTGGGCATCTGCAATTGAGAATATAGCGAGGAATATGAGTAAGAAAAATGGTTTCATTTATATCAATATTAATGTTTACTTATCAAACTCTTTTCTACTTTTCTGCTTGAAAACATTATGTACATAACCGGGATAACGAATAGAGTTAGTATCAAGGCAAAGAGCAAACCACCTACTACAACGATTCCTAAAGAAACTCGGCTTGATGCGCCAGCACCAATTGCCAACGCAATGGGAAGAGCACCAAAAATTGTAGCCAAAGAGGTCATTACAATTGGGCGGAAACGAGCCGAAGCAGCCTCAAATGCAGCAACCCTTTTTGTTAATCCTAATTTGCCCTTTTGATTTGCAAATTCCACAATGAGAATACCGTTTTTGGTAACAATTCCCATTAAAAGTATCATCCCAATTTCCGAGAATATATTTAAGGTTTGCCCAAAAATCCAAAGAGAAAGCAATGCTCCAGTGAAAGCCATAGGAATAGTAAGTATTATGATAAACGGATCGATGAAACTTTCAAACTGGGCAGAAAGAATCAGATAGATAAGTATTACTGCTAATATCAAAGCGAATAAAATATTAGAACTACTTTCGGCAAAATCCCGAGAGGGACCAGCAAGATCGGTACTAAAAGAATCATCTAGCAGTTTCGCTCCGATTCTTTGCATCTCTTCAATCCCTTCACCTACAGTTTTCCCTGGGGCAAGGTTGGCTGAAACAATTGCCGATTTGTACCGGTTAAAGTGATACAATGATGGTGGATTACTATTCTCTGTAATTGTGACAAGATTATCCAATTGTATCATTGTTCCAACATTGTTTCTTACATATAGCGATGAAATATCGGCTGGTTTATTCCTATTTTCTCTATCAACCTGCCCAATAATAAAGTACTGTTTATTGTTCTTTAAAAAGTAACCATATCTTCCACCACTTAATGCTAAATTTAATGCATCGGATACATCCTTTATGCTTACGCCAAGACTTGTGGCTTTCAATCGGTCAACAGTAATATTTAGTTCTGGTTTGTTAAATTTAAGGTTTACATCCACGCTGCTGAACAGAGGACTATTTTGAGCCTCCTCCAGAAATTTAGGTAGTACGTCGCGAATTTTATTGAAGTTAATATTTTGCAATACAAACTGCACTGGTAATCCTCCCGATGATGAGGCCGTTATTGTAGCCTCCTGACTTGCAATAATGCGAGCATCGGGAATCGACTTATACATTTTTGTTAGTCTATCATAAATCTGTTGCTGCGATGCTTTGCGTTCGCTGGGATCTAAGAGGAACGCCATTACATTTCCGGTATTTGCACCTGAACTGCCCATTCCACCTCCATATCGGGCAAGGATAAAGTCTGCTTCAGGAAGAGAATCTATCTGTCGTTTTGCTACTTTATCGATGATTTTTTGCATAGCACTAAATTCAATTCCTTCGGGTGCAGTTAGAGAGGTTCTTATAAAGCTGTGGTCTTCCATTGGAGCAAGTTCCGATTTTAACTGAAGAAAAATCCCAATAGATAATCCAATACAGGTTAAAAGTATTACAACAGACATCCATTTTCTATCAATAAAAAAGTTAAGGATACGACGATATCCATTTTCTAAACTCACATAAAAGTTTTCGGTAGCCAAATAAAATCGAGAATGGTGTGAAGCAGAACCTCCAAGGAAAACGTTAAGTACAGGTGTAAGCGTAAGCGAAACTAATGCAGAGATTAGCACCGCGGAGGCAACGACAATTCCAAATTCTCTAAATAATCTTCCAGTAAAACCCTGTAAAAAAACAACTGGGATAAAAACTATTGCTAATGTGATTGAGGTGGATATAACAGCAAAGAATATTTCGCGAGTTCCTTCAATGGCAGCCTGCATTTTATCCATGCCCCGTTCAATTCGTTTGAAGATATTCTCTGTTACTACAATACCATCGTCCACTACCAGACCTGTAGCAAGTACAATTCCCAGAAGCGTTAATACATTGACCGAATAACCCAGAAGATACATCACGAAGAAAGTTCCTATCAGGGAGACCGGAATATCAATCAGTGGTCGTAGCGCAATAACCCAATTTCTGAAAAACAGGAAAATGATAAGTACAACAAGAGATATTGCAATAGCCAATGTTTCGATTACATCACGAACCGATTGTCGAACGAATACGGATCTATCTCGACCCACATCGAGCCGCACTCCTTCTGGCAGGAATTTCTTAACCTGCTCCAAACGTTTATAAAACTCATCTGAAATTTCAATGCTATTAGCTCCGGGTAGAGGAATTAAAACCATTGATAGACCTGTAGCCCCATTAATACTTGCGGCTGATTCTTCATTCTGAGGACCAAGTACTGCCTCACCAATATCCTTAAAACGAATTACCTGATTATTGTTTTGTCTTATTATAAGGTTATTAAAATCCTCCTCGGAGGTTAATCTTCCGTAGGTTTTGACAATAAGTTCAGTTCCATATCCTCTTATTTTGCCCCCGGGCATTTCAACATTCTCCTTGGATAGCGCTGAACTTATATCCGAAGCAGTAATACCCCTAGCGGCCATTTTGTTAGGATCGAGCCAAAGTCGCATTGCTGGTCTTTGTTGACCGTAAATTCCTACTGAGCTTATCCCTGGTATGGTTTGAAACTTTTCCATCAATATATTTTCTGCATAGTCGCTTAGCTCAAGCGAATTCATTGATGTGCTTCGAACAATAAGGAAGATAATTGGATCACCGTTGGCATCTGATTTGGTAACCGTTGGGAGCGCATCGAGATCTTGAGGAAGGCTTCGGGCTGCTTGTGAAACCTTATCACGAACATCGTTGGCAGCCTTCTCTAAATCCGCATCGAGGTTAAATTCAACCGTTATATTGCTCGAACCAACAGATGAGGAGGAAGAAATGGATTTAACCCCTTCAATTCCGTTGATAGATTTTTCTAAGGGCTCAGTTATTTGCGATTCAATGATTTCCGAATTTGCCCCAGTATAGGATGTTTGGACGGTAATTATTGGTGGGTCAATGGCTGGGTATAGTCGCACTCCAAGAAAAGATAAGCCCACAATCCCCAAAAGGATAATCATTAGGCTCAATACAATAGAACCTACCGGGCGCTTCAATGCAAGGTCTGAGATAAGCATAGGTTCTTAGTTTTTTACATTTGCAAATAAAAGCTTGGCGCCCTCTTTTAAGAACAGGATTCCATTGGTTACTATTGTATCGCCGGGATTGATTCCAGCGGTAACTTCAATCATTGATTCTTTTCTGACACCTGTTTTAATCTGAACGAAATGCGCCTTGCCATTATTGGAAACAATAACACTTTTATTCCTTTCCTGAGGGATGATGGCTTGTGTAGGAATCATAATTGCATTTTTATTCTCGCCAAGGGTAAGTTGAACGTTGGTAAAAGCGCCTGGTACTAATTCCTCTGATTTACTGTTAACTAGAGCCCTAACCTTAATGTTTCTTGTGCTTGCATCAATACCCCCTTCGGTGGCTAAAACAGTTGCATCATATTGCGTATCTTTTCCGTAGATGGTGAATTTTATCTTTAACCCAGATTTAATTTCGCTGCTATATTTTTCTGGAATACTGAAATCTAATTTCAGCTTATCCTCCATACGGATTGTGCTTAGGAGCGTTGAAGGAGATATCTGAGCACCAACGCTAATATTTCTTAATCCGATAACTCCATCAAAAGGAGCGAGTACTTGCGATTTGCGAATTAAAGTTTGTTGTACTTCAATTTCTGCCTTGATGGTATTTACCTGTAAAAAGGTTAGGTCATAATCAGATTGGCTAATACCACTAACTTTCAGTAGTTCTGTTTGACGCTGATATATTTTTTCCTGTATTTCTAACTGATTTTGTAATTTCTTAAGATTCGCTTGTTGGTCATCATTAAACAGCTGCACGAGAAGAGTTCCTTTTTTTACAAAGGTTCCTTCGGGTAAATTGAGTAGTACAACCCTACCCGCCATTTCGCTCATTAAAGCAACTTCTTCGAAAGCTAGAAGCGAACCTGAAACGGTAATTTGGTTAGCAAGTAATGAAGGTTTTGCAATTACAGCATCAACCTTTAGCTGGCCCCTTGTGCTTTGACCTTTGCTCGGTTCACTCCCTTGTTTTTTCCCACATGAAACAATGGAAAAACCTGTAATAACTAGTAGAATTGATATAATTATTCTATTCATATAGAGTGTAAGTTTATTAAAGTACAATTTTGATGATGTTTTTAAGAATTGGTTTACTCTACAAACCTAAATCATTAAAAACATTTCAAAGATATGCAGAACAAAGGAAATATAGGAACTGTTTTATTAATGATTTACATTACCCAATATATTTATGTTATCCTGTTATTCTGAAAAAGAATTATTAACGTAATTTTGAAAAAAAACAAGATGAATGAGGCATTAGATTTTTTGAAAGCGTTAAAAACCAATAACGATCGCGAATGGTTTAACTCAAATAAAAGGTGGTTTTTACAATCGAGCGATGAGTTTAAATCATTTATTAACCAGCTAATTGCAGGGATTAATGAGTTCGATAGTTCTGTTGGTTCAGTAGATCCGAAAGATTGCATTTTCAGAATATACCGTGATGTACGTTTTTCTCATGACAAAGCCCCTTTCAAAACCAATTTTGGAGCTTATATAGCCAAAGGCGGAAGGAAAGGCCCGTATGCTGGATACTATTTTCATCTCGATTCCGAAAGTTCTTTCGCATCTGGAGGGATTTATATGGCGCCAACCGATGTAATGAAGAGGATAAGAGAGGATATAGATCTTTACCCTGAAGAGTTTTTATCCATAGTTGATAACAAAAAGTTTAAAGAAATATTTCAATTCTTTGAAGAAGAAAAACTAAAACGAGCTCCTCAAGGATTCGATAAGGATTCTCCAGTTGTTGAATATCTCAAATTCAAGCATATTACACCTTACCATAGTTTAAGCGAAAAGGATATCGCAGATAAAAACCTTCTGAATAATACCATTAAAGTGTTTGAAACGATGAAACCTTTGGTAGATTTCCTTAATCGGTCGATTAAGGGTATGAAGGAATAGGTGCTGTTTTGAAGTGTAACCTGCGCTCTATTATCTGAAATTAAAAAATTAAGCAAGGATGGATTAAGCAAGAGCGAACCTAGTAATACTTAATGGTACGCAAAATCTTATGTTCTAGCTTCTTATCCTTCATTTTGCTATTTTTCCCCAGAGCCACTTGATAGGTAGACTTTTCAATCCAATTCCCCTGCTCATCATAATTATACTCGTAATAGTAGCCCTGATCGATTTTGGTTTGATATTCGAGCGATTCAAGCATAACCTCGCCGTTGGGGTAATACTGTCTTTCGATCTGGCCTGATTGATATGGTTTTGTATAATCGATGGGATAAAGATGAAGGCTCGAAAACTGTCCCGAAGGTTTTAATAGCATTACCCTGATGATGTTAGCATTTGGTGAGTAGCTAATCCTTTCAATCATCGAAAACGAACCCTTATTGTCAATAACCCTTACTTCACTCGGTAGCCCAACTTTATCACAGAACACCTTGCTTGCATATTCAAGAGTTCCATTTTTGATAAAACGAATTTCTGAAATATAGCCAGTTGTATCATTGTAATTTAAAGTTGTTTCATCAACCTTCCAACCAATCATATTAACGAAAAACCGCTGAGTTTTCTTTATTAATTTTTGATTCTGGTTATATTCCCATTTCGTTTCACTCTGTTTGCCTCCTGTACTACCATATTTTATTTCGCTAATTATGTTACCGCTCTTATTAAAAAGGGTAGTGATTTTAAAAGGTCTTGGTGGAACTTCTTTTATTTGTAGCTCATAGGTTTCTTCGATGCTTTCAATAACAGAACCTTTTGATAAATATGGATGATTCGTGAAGTAGATCTCTATTGTTGGTTGCGAGAAAACACTGGTGATTGAAAAGAAAATGAAGGATATGGTGATTAGCTGTTTCATATAATAACTTAATTATTGTGTTATTTATAGATACAAATTTAACGAACTATATTATAATTAATCGAACAGAGGGTATTAATTGAAAATTTTATAAGCGTTTTTTGATAAAGAGATAAGCCTTAGTCAACTTTGTAGGTGTCTCAGCAATTATTCAGAATAATTTTCTAAACAGGCAAACTAAATCATTCCGAATAACCCCTCGATGCTCTCTCCAGCATTCAACTTAAGATGATAAGCGATGATTCCAACTGCTCTAGCGCCCAAAACATGCTGCTCTGTATCATCAATAAAAAGTGTTTCTTCCGGCACTAAACTATTCTCATCCAAAATTATTTGAAAGGCCTCTTTATCGGGTTTACGCATATGAATTTGATGTGAGTAGTAAACTTTTTCGAAGAAATGCGTTAAATCTTTGACCCCGTAAACATTATATAGATTTTTGCTATAAACCTCACAGTGTATTTGGTTCGTATTACTTAGAAGAAATGAACGATATTGGTCTCCCACAGACTCGAGGAGTTTAAGCCTTTGTAAAGGGAAGTCGAGTAATAACTTATTCCATGCATTATCGATTTGAGCGTCGGTAAAAGGTTTTCCGGCAAGTCCTCGAACACCATTTCTAAAATCCTCTGGTGATACAAGCCCCTTATCGAGTTTATCGAAAATGCCAGTTTGTTTTGCTTGAGTAAAAATTGCATCAAAATTTTCGAACCCTAATTTTATGAACGCATCGATGGTTAGTTGGTAGTCGATATTAAGGATTACACCGCCTAGATCGAAAATAATATTCTTTATATTCATGTGCCTATAAGGCAAAAAGGTAAGTTTTTGCATAAAAATGATATTAGCTGTTGAAATTTCGGGTACAAATATGTAATATTGCAGTCCAATAAAAAAACCCTTTGTGGTTTTTTTGGGGCCCATAGCTCAGTCGGTTAGAGCATCTGACTCATAATCAGAGGGTCGTTGGTTCGATACCAACTGGGCCCACAAGGTAAAGCCACTTACAAAGCACCGTAGGTGGCTTCTTTTTCAAAGAGCTGTTAGCTCAGTTGGTTTAGAGCATTACCTTGACAGGGTAGGGGTCACTGGTTCGACTCCAGTACAGCTCACAAAATACGATAAAGACCATCGATTTTGATGGTCTTTTTTTTCACTAAGATAAATCACATTAATATTTTCTATGAAACGAATTGTTGAATACAGAAGATTACTGAATATCGCACCTGAGACGGATTTGGGGGGTTTGAAAGCTAATTACCGAAATTTAATGAAGGAGTGGCATCCCGATAAATTTATCGATGACCATGAACGGAAAGTTGAGGCGGAAGATATAAGTAAGAATATAATTGAGGCGTATCATTTTTTGGTGAGCATCTCGCCAGAAACTCAGGCATTAAACCTAGCCGAGTATACTCAAATTACCAATAATTCGATAATTGACAATTATTTATATAAAGGGCAGACCCTGACCATTACCTTTCAGGATGGGAGTGTTTATGAATATTTCGGAATACCGAAGAATATTTATAATAAGTTTGTTAATTCATCAGCCCAAGTTAGGTTTGCCCGAAGGCATATTTTTCATTCATATACTTATCGGATTGCATGTAAACAAACGGTTAGAGAGGCTGTATAATATCATATAACTTAGTCAACGCAAGTCGACAAACAAAAGAGCCACTCATTCGAGTGGCTCTTTTGTCTATAGTCTGAAATATAACATCTGATGTCTTCTTTCTACAATGCTTTTATCTCCGCAATCAACTTCTGCATGGTTGCTTTAGCATCGCCAAAGAGCATGCGGTTTTTAGGATGATAGAATAGGTCGTTATCAATAGCGGCATAACCTTGCGCCATTGAACGCTTCATCACTATAATGTTTTTAGCATCCCAAGCCTTAATTACCGGCATTCCGTAAATTGGGCTTGCAGGATCGGTTTCGGCAGCAGGGTTTACCACATCGTTGGCACCAATTACGATTACCACATCGGTGTTGCCCATTTCGTTGTTGGCATCCTCCATCTCAACCAGTTTTTCGTAGGGAACATCTGCCTCGGCCAATAGAACATTCATATGACCCGGCATACGACCAGC
>JANYLA010000086.1 GCA_025361485.1 Bacteroidales bacterium | reverse complement strand
AGCCCATTTCCGTTTCATTTGATGCAACAAAAATAGAACACTTTTACCTAATTGAGCAGCTAACCTAAAAATAAACAACACCACAAATGTCCACTTGAATAAAACGTCTCAAAAAAAACACCATAAATGTCCATTACTCCACAAAAACCAATACAAATAACTGCTAAGATTATCCTTTAACATTGAAAAAGAAACGAGGTCAATGGAGATTGCCTCGTTTCAAAATCAAAAAATATTTAGCGGAATACCTATTTTTTAGGAACCTCTTTTAAAACTTCAACAAGGAAATCCCAAAATTTACCTACAGTTTCAATATTCACCTTTTCATCTGGCGAATGTGGGAAGCGAATAGTTGGACCGAATGATATCATATCCCAATTTGGGTAAACACCACCAAGCAGACCGCACTCCAATCCAGCATGAATTGCTTTAACCTCGGGTGTTTTACCGTACTTATTCTTGTATATCTCAAGCATTGCTTTAAGAATAGGTGAAGTTGGATTTGGCTTCCAACCTGGGTAACCACCAGTAAAAACAATCTCAGCTCCTGATAATTCAAATACAGATGCCACCTTATCAGCCAAAGCATCTTTTGCTGAATCAACTGAACTACGAAGCAAACAACCAGCATGAATGAAATTACCTTCGCTATAAACACGAGCTAGATTATTTGATGTCTCAACCAAACCTGGAACTGCATCGCTCATGCGAACGACACCATTTGGACAACCAAAAGCAGCGCGAATTAGATTGAACTGAGTTTTCTCATCAACTAGGGTTGAAGGCATATCCGTTTTCTCTGCAACGAAAGATAAATCAGGTTCAGTCATTGAAAATTCTGACTTATATATATTAAGGTATGTTTTTACCTCTTTTTCAAAATCACTAGATTTTGCGGAAGGAACAACAACTACTGCAATAGCTTCGCGTGGGATTGCATTGCGTAAGCTACCGCCATCAACTGAGGCTAAGCGAACACCTAGGCTCTTCTCAACAACATACATGAAACGGAAAAGTAGTTTGATTGAGTTTCCGCGACCTAGAACGATATCTAGCCCAGAGTGACCGCCTTTTAGCCCTTTAATAACAAGCTTGTAAGCAACCATTCCTGAAGGAACTGTTGTAGGTTTAAACTCATATTTAATATTAGCATCTAAACCACCGGCACAACCAACATAAAGTTCACCTTCATCCTCGGAGTCGAGATTCATAAGAATATCACCTTTAAGAATTCCTGATTTTAGGCCGAAAGCACCTGTCATTCCGGTTTCCTCATCAATTGTGAACAAGGCTTCTACTGGTCCATGAACCAAATTTTTTGATTCAAGAACAGCTAATGCAGCAGCAACACCAATTCCATTATCAGCACCAAGGGTGGTTCCTCTTGCTTTAACCCATTCACCATCGACATATGCATCGACAGGATCTTTCTCGAAATCGTGCTGTTTATCGCTGTTCTTTTGGGGAACCATATCAACGTGACCCTGAAGAACGATACCTTTGCGATTCTCCATTCCAGGCGTTGCAGGCTTACGGACAATAATATTACCAACTTCGTCAATAATATATTCTAGTTTTAAATCTTGGGCAAACTTTTTGATAAAGTCAACAGAAGCTTGCTCGAAACCTGAAGGTCTTGGAATTTGTGTTAGGTTGTAGAAATGTTTCCAAAGCAACTCAGGCTTAAGGTTTTGAATTTCTTTACTCATGATAATTTATATTATATTAGTTACATAAAAATTACACCAAATGGCCATTAAAGATATTGCTAATTTAGGTAAATCACAAAACATTGAATTGAAGTATTAAACCAAATCCTTTTGTTAATTGTTTGTTGTAATAAATATCAAGCATTATGTTATTTGTATATTTGCAATCAATTTTTAATTAATTCATTATGAAAAATAGTATCACTATTTGTTTTATCATTTTAGCAATCAGCTATAATGCCCATTCACAAACTGAGTCACCACTAGTTAAATGGTACAATATTGAGGAGGCGATGAAGCTGAATGAGAAAAATCCAAAAAAGATTTTCATTGATGTATTTACAGATTGGTGTGGTTGGTGTAAAACAATGGATAAGAACACTTTCAATAATCCCCAAATTGCAGAGTACCTCAATAAGTATTACTATCCTGTAAAATTAAATGCAGAACAGAAACAGGATATTACCTATAAAGGAACTATTTATAAAAACAAAGGGACTGAACCCCATTCTCCTCATGATTTTGCTGCGGCCTTATTAAGCGGAAAGATGTCGTACCCATCGGTAGTATATATGGATGGCGAAAACAATCTTTTAACTGCAGTACCAGGCTATACAGCCCCTGCTGATATTGAACCAATACTTGTTTTCTTTGGGGAAGATCACTACAAAACAGATAAATGGGAAGATTTTAAAACCAAGTTTGTAAGCAAGCTAAAGAAATAAAAAATGAAACCCCATTTAATCATGGGGTTTCATTTTTTATTTCTTTCCTTAGAATTCAATTAAGCCAGAATCTTTTATCATAAATTTAATTGGCATTCTGACCAATGGTCCGTATTGACAGATTGATATTCGATGATTTAGTAAATCAACCTTACCATCGGAGATGCTAATATTCGTTGATATTGGTATTCTGTAATAAATGACACTACTTAAAGGCTTTTCCTTCTCTGTACTAATGCTTTGGAAGAAATTTTTGTAGGATTCAGGAATTGATTCGGGCACTGTTTTAAGTAAGATAGGATTCCCACTTAAATCGGATGATGGTAAAACGCCTTTAGAACTTGAGAATCTAAAGATAATTGATGATTCGCCTTCGGGTTGGGTTGGAACATACTCAAAGAAGTGCACCGATGACTCAGTAAAAGATTTTCCAATAAAGAGGCTTAGATACTCCTGTTCCAAGCGACTTATCTCATCCAAAGCAATCTTTAATCCATCGCCATTTAAGTTATGATCTGCATCAACTGAAAGAAAATCGGCACGTCGCTTTCGTAGCATAAAGATAAACTCGGCAGCATCGCGAGCCTTTTCCTCAATATTTTTCTCAATAATCATATCCTTTTGAATAGGGACTCTGACAAAAACGCTATCATGTTTTACCTTTGAGTAATACGTAGTTTTCTCGGATGCAATAAATGGTGTTGTTGACAAATCGGTAAAGAAAGTATTAATATCAGAATCAATCTCTTTAATATTCTTCTCTGAAGTTGTATTAATACTAAAACCAGCAATTGGAATTATAAGTCCGCTACTACATATTTTCAAGAAATCAATTTTTGAATTATCTCCAGGTGTTGCACTATAAAATAAGGAGGGATCGGATTCAATCGTTGATGCAATATCTATATTGGAAATTTTCCACTCTTCTATTTTTATCATTGGGACATCTATTATTCCAAGATACTTTTGTGCAAAACGGCAATAAGGTCCTGGAACAACAATGCTTTTAATAGCATCAACTTTGATTTTTAAAACGTTACGAGGCAAAGAATAAATCAATCCCTTTGTGCTAAGGGAGATTGTGCTATCTACAGTATTTACTTGTATTGGCATTTTACTGCACGATACCAGAAACACAATCGCTATTAATACAGTAAATTTTCTATTCATCTTTTGTATTGTAAATTAGGTTAAAAGCATCACCAAGATAGCATATTATATCAGACGCAGTAATCGCATTCATACTTTTTTTCTCAGCCGCGAGATCACCTGCAAGTCCATGTAAGAATACCCCAAGAACTGATGCTTGTACAGGAGCATAACCCTGTCCAAGGAGTGAAGCAATGATTCCAGAAAGCACATCGCCGCTTCCAGCAGTCGCCATTCCGGGGTTACCTGTTGAGTTGAAATAGACATTTCCATCGGGGCAAACAATCTGAGTAAATGCTCCTTTCAATACGATTACAACGTTATGCTTCTTCGCTTTATCAATGGCTTTAATTAATCTTTGATTGCCTGAATTGCTCTCACCAAATAATCGGTCAAACTCGCCTGCATGTGGTGTAATAATAGTCATAGCAGGAACTAAATCCATAAGCCTACTATTATTGGCTAAAATATTTAACCCATCAGCATCAATAAGAAGAGGTGATTGAACTTTCTTAAGAATATCTAAAAATCCACTAATTGTTTCCGGAGATTTACCCAATCCAGGTCCTATAGCAATGGCAGAATATTTAGATATCGAACTGAATGATGTAAAATGATTTTCATCTAAATCCTCATCAACCATAGCTTCGGGGATTGACTGCTGAAGAATTGCGTATCCAATTCTGGGTACATGAGCAGTTACTAATCCCGAACCTGCTTTAATACATGAAGTTGATGCAAGTACGGCTGCTCCCATCATGCCTTTGCTACCAGCAATAATAAGGCAATGTCCATAATTGCCTTTGTGGCTGAAAAAACTTCTAGTTTTTACAATCGGGGCAACCAAAGCAATATCTATGTATTGATAAGATGTTAATATTGTATTGATTGCATGGAGGCTAAGTCCGATTGGCAGAACTATAAATTTGCCAACATATTGATTATTTTCAGGAATAAAAAAACTTAGCTTTGGAAATTGAAGGGTCAAAGTTATGCTTGCTTTAACTACAGGATTAATGTTGGGATAAGGATTATTCTCACCAAATAATCCAGAGGGCATATCTATCGAAATAACTTTTGCTCCATTCCTATTAATATATTCTATTAAACTTGATGCAATACCAGCTAATGGTCGTGTAAGGCCTGAGCCAAATAGCGAATCGACGATAATTGAATCACTTTCGATTATTGGAAAATCGACCTCGTCTTTTATTGTATGAGTCTTTACAATTCCTTGTTTTTTTATCCGTTCAAGGTTCGCCTTACAATCGAGTGAAAGAGAAGATGATTCTAATAGAAAAACCTCAACGTAATAACCGGTTTCGATTAGCATGCGAGCCAAAGCAAATCCATCTCCTCCATTATTACCATTTCCGGCAAAGACAAAAATTTTGTTGTTAGGACTTATATTTTCAGAAAACCATCGAAGAATGGCATCGGCTGCACGTTCCATAAGGCTTATGGAAGATATTGGTTCATTTTCGATAGTCAACCTATCGATTTCTCGAATTTGAGATGTTGAAAATATTTTCATCAATAAAAAATATACATCTAAGCAAAGATAAGGTTTTTAGAGCATAAATAATTAATGTAATCAAATAAACTATCTGTGATTTCAGACATCAAATCGGATGGTTTGATATTTTCTCTATATTTGTCATCCAAGAAAAAAATGAATAATAAATAATAACCCATAAAAATCAATATTTATGTTTAAGAAACATCCAAAAGGACTACTAGCCGCGGCTTTAGCCAATATGGGCGAACGATTTGGCTTTTACACAATGATGGCTAT
>JANYLA010000039.1 GCA_025361485.1 Bacteroidales bacterium | reverse complement strand
CACGCGGTGGAGCGGCTCTTACCATTCGTTCAGTAGTTAACAAACCTATTAAGTTTGTTGGTATCGGCGAAAAGATGGATGCTATCGATATGTTCTACCCCGAACGTATGGCCGACCGAATCCTCGGAATGGGTGATATTGTTTCACTTGTTGAGCGTGCACAGGAGCAGTATGATACCGAACAAGCGAGAGAATTACATAAAAAAATTGCAAAGGATAAATTCAACTATAACGACTTTCTCGATCAGATAGGTCAGATCAAGAAAATGGGTAACCTCAAAGACCTTGCAGGGATGATTCCTGGCATGGGTAAGGCGATGAAGGATGTTGATATCGATGATAATGCTTTTAAAAGCATTGAAGCTATAATTCACTCAATGACTCCTTTAGAAAGGGAGGATCCTGCAGTAATGAACGGTGGACGCCGTAAGCGTATTGCCGATGGTAGCGGAACATCTATTCAAGAGGTTAATAAGCTTATTAAGCAGTTCGACGATATGCGCAAGATGATGAAAATGGTATCGTCAGGAGGTGGAAAAAATCTTGCTCGAATGATGGCGAATATGCCTAAGAGATAGTGAAAAGTAACCTTTCTCACCAAACACTAAAAACAAAATACTAAACACTGCTTATCATCAACAAACAACCAACAACCATGATTTTACTCGATGGAAAAATAATTTCTGAACAGGTTAAAGTTGAAATTGCTCAGGAGGTTGAGAATATCAAAAAGCAAGGAGGTAAAGTTCCGCATTTAGTGGCAATACTTGTTGGTCATGATGGTGGGAGTGAGACCTATGTTGCGAATAAAGAGAAATCGTGTACTCAGGTTGGTTTCAAATCAACTGTTCTTCGATTCGAGGACACAGTTACTGAAGCTAAACTGCTATATGAGATAAATCTGCTAAACAATAATCCTGATGTTGATGGTTTTATTGTTCAGATGCCTTTGCCAAAGCATATCTCAGAGCAAAAGATAACCGAAGCGATTGATCCTAAAAAGGATGTAGATGGTTTTCATCCGTTGAATGTTGGTCGCATGACCATTGGTATGCCAGCCTACATCTCTGCTACTCCCGATGGTATTATTGAGCTATTACGTAGATACAAAATTGAAACATCGGGAAAGCACTGCGTTGTTTTAGGTCGTAGCAATATTGTTGGTAGGCCAATCTCAAATTTACTTTCGCTTAAAGGCTATCCTGGCGATTGTACTGTTACCGTTTGTCATAGTAGAACAAAAAATATTCCTGAAATTACTCGCACTGCAGATATTCTAATTGTTGCTCTCGGACAAGCGGAGTATGTTACCGCCGATATGGTTAAAGAAGGTGCTGTTGTTATTGATGTTGGTATTAACCGCATAAAATCAGATGCGACTAAAAGTGGTTGGAAGTTATTGGGTGATGTTAAATTCGATGAGGTTGCACCCAAATGCAGTTACATTACACCCGTTCCAGGTGGTGTAGGACTGCTAACCATTGTATCGCTTTTAAAGAATACTTTAAAGGCTGCAAAGAAGGAAATTTACGGGTAAATCATAATAGTTTAACGCAAAGGCTGCAAAGTAAAATTCTCTTTGCGGCCTTTGTGTTTTATATTGTGAACAAGGTGCGAAATAGATTATCTTTTATATTAACCTTTGGATGCTTTGAAAATCAAATTCTTTATAATAATTTTATACACTATACTTAAAATTTAAATATGAAAAAACACATTAGTTTATTACTGCCAGTGTTTTTAGCATTGGTTATGTCCTGTTCTTCAAATAAAGAACAAGAGGTTAAAATTGAATATGAGAAATACACTTTACCGAATGGTCTTGATGTAATCCTTTCTGTTGATAAATCGGATCCTATAGTGGCATTTGCTGTGCAATACCATGTGGGATCGAATAGAGAAAAAACAGGACGCACTGGCTTTGCTCATCTTTTCGAGCACATGATGTTCCAGCAATCAGAGAATGTACCCGAAGATCAATTTTTTAGCATTATTCAGAATGCTGGAGGTACTTTGAATGGTGGAACAGGAAATGATGCTACCACCTACTATGAGATTGTACCTAAAAATGCTCTTGAAACTATTCTTTGGATGGAATCAGATCGTATGGGTTACATGATTAATACTGTAACCAAGAAAGCGTTTGCAAATCAGCAAAATGTTGTTCAGAATGAGAAGCGTCAAAGTGACGACAACCAACCATACGGACATACTAGTTGGGTTATTGGTAAAGCGTTATATCCTGAAGGACATCCTTACAATTGGCAGGTTATTGGCGAAATGCAGGATCTATTCAACGCTACTGTTGAAGATGTAAAGGAGTTTCATGGAAAATTTTATATCCCTAATAATGCTACAATTGTATTATCAGGTGATTTAGATATTGCAGAAGCTAAAAAATTGGTTGAAAAGTATTTTGGCGAGATTCCAAAGGGGAACGATGTTTCAGATCCAAGCCCAATACCTGTAACACTTAATGAAACGAAGAAGTTATTTCACGAAGATAATTTTGCAAAAGCGCCACAGCTAACTATGGTTTGGCCTACCGTTTCACAGTATACAAAGGATTCATATGCGTTACAATACCTTGCTCAATTGTTATCCGAAGGTAAAAAGGCTCCAATGTATAAGGTTATTGTTAAAGACAAAAAGTTAGCTTCTTCAACACCTACCTATAATAATAGTCAGGAAATTGCAGGGGAATTTCAGGTTAGTATAACCGCTTTTCCAGGAATAAAACTTGGTGATGTTGAAAAAGCTGTTTTTGAGTCGTTTGAAAAATTTGAGAAAGATGGTATTACTGACAATGATGTTGAGCGAGTTAAAGCTAGCCTAGAGACCAATTACTATAATAGCATATCAAGTATACTAGGTAAATCATTCCAGCTAGCAAGCTATAATGAGTATAATGGTGATCCTTCATTCTATAAAAAAGATCTTGAGAATCTTAAATCAGTAACAAAAGAAGAAATTATTCAGGCTTACAACACCTATATTAAGGGTAAAAATTATGTAGAAACAAGTTTCGTACCTAAAGGACAACCTGAACTTGCTGTTGAGAATTCGGTTAGAGCTAATGTTGTAGAAGAGGATATTACAAATGCCACTGAGGTTAAAGTTGCCAATATCCCCGATGAACCAATTGTAAAAACAAAAACAATTATTGATCGCTCGGTAAGACCTGAGCTAGGACAAGCTCCAACGCTAAATCTTCCTTTGATTTGGGATAGTAAACTTTCAAATGGACTAAAAGTATATGGAATTGAGCAAGCGGAACTCCCATTAATTCAATTTAATATTGTTCTAAAAGGTGGTCATTACCTCGATAAAATCGAAAAATCAGGTGTTGCTAACCTTATTGCAAAAGTTATAAATCAAGGGACTAAGAATAAAACACCTGAAGAGCTCGAAGAAGAAATAGACATGCTAGGTGCTTATATTAATGTAAACGCAACTAACAATAACATAAGTATTAGTGTAAATACATTATCCAGAAATTTTGAGAAAACATTGGCTCTAGTTCAAGAAATTCTTTTAGAACCACGTTGGGATTCTACCGAGTTTGATTTAGCAAAAATCAATGTTTTGAACCGAATTAAAAGGAATAAAGCGAATCCAAATTATTTAGCCTATAACGAATTCAATAAACTAGCATTTGGCGATAGCAATATTCTTTCGATATCTTCAGAAGGAACTGAAACATCAGTATCATCAATTACTCTAAATGATTTAAAAGAGTATTATAACACATTCTTTTCACCCTCGATTGCTAATTTCCATATTGCAGGAAATATAAAGCAAGAACAGGTGATGAAAGCTTTAGCCGATCTTGGTAATAAATGGATTGCTAAAGAAGTTAAATATCCTGAATATCAATTACCTGCTCAACCTGAAAAAGCAAAAATTTATTTGGTTGATGTTCCTGGGGCATTCCAATCGGTAATTAACATTGGTAACCTCTCAGTATCAGCTAATAATCCCGATTTTTATCCTGTACAGGTAATGAATTATAAACTGGGAGGCTCATTTAGTGGAAAGGTTAACCTAGTTTTACGCGAGGAAAAAGGTTTTACCTATGGTGCAAGATCAGGTTTTAGCGGCAATGAATTTGCAGGAACTTTCTCTGCGTCATCAAGTGTAAGGTCTTCTGCAACTGCAGAATCAGTTGAAATATTTAAGGATATTATGACTAAATATCGTGATGGTATTACCGAGGATGAGCTGCAATTCACTAAAAATGCACTTTTGAAATCTAATGCTCGTCGTTTTGAAACCCTTGGTTCACTAATTTGGATGCTCCAAGATATGAGCACTTATAACAAACCTAAGGATTTTGTTAAACAGGAAGAAAGCATTATTACAAGTATGACCGGTGATCAACTTAAAGCATTGGCTCAGAAATATCTAAATCCGGATAAAATGTTTTTTGTAGTTGCAGGTGATGCTAAAACACAAGCACCAGAACTTAAAAAATTAAAGATTGGAGATATTGAGGTTGTGAAATAGTAATTATTGAATTGATAAAGCCCCATCTTTAGCCTTAAAGATGGGGCTTTTTATGATTGGTTATACTTATTAGCCTTTCTTTGATACCTTAAAGTTCGATGCTTTAACCCCTTTCGCAATATATCGCCGCCAGTAGTTGGTAAGCCAAGAGTAGGTAAAAAAATGGTTAACCATTTTCATCCGAACCAGCTGGTGAAAAATACCATAAATACCCCAGAAGAGAGGAATACTGATAATAGTTGCAACAGTTAAATCTATAAGCCCTGGCATTGTGGTATAAAACGCTGGGAAACTCTTTTCAATAAATTTAATAATAACTTTGCCAACTTAAAACAAAAAACAATGACAGAAGATTTGCAAATATTACCAGAAGAAGTAATTATCAGCAAAATATATGATATCCGAGGTAAAAAAGTAATGATTGACAGGGATTTTGTCGAATTGTACGGAGCGGAAACAAGGGTTTTAAACCAAGCAGTAAGGTGCAATGAAAAACGTTTTCCCGATGATTTTATGTTCCAACTCACAACTGAAGAAATGGAAAATTGGAAGTCACAAATTGTGATACCCAATAGTGAGAAAATGGGCTTACGTAAAACACCTTTAGCCTTTACCGAACAAGGTTTATTATTAGTAGGCTGTGCCTACAAACATTGCCTGCAAGGCAAAAAAGGTTAACTTCGTAAATCAGGCAAAAGCCTGAAAGCATATATTCGACTTAGGCGTGCAGCCTAAGCCGAACGAGGGGCAAACATACAATAAACTGAAGGCGTACGGCAAAAGTATAGTCTACTACAACCGCGTAATTAAATTGCTATTATTGTATACAAAACAGACAGATTACACTTATACATTATTAATGCGAATTAACAGTTAAATAATTGTTGATAAAAAATGACACAACATGCTGTATGACAGCTAAATAGTGTCATATATATTTTGTTATAAACCTGATAATCAGTATCTTAATGGATTAATCCCACTTAATCCCATAAGCA
>JANYLA010000168.1 GCA_025361485.1 Bacteroidales bacterium | reverse complement strand
GTTGATAATTGGGCGGATGCGTCGGTACTCTGGTCTAAAATCATGTCCCCACTCCGATATACAGTGAGCTTCATCAATTGCATAGAACGATATTTTAACCCCTTTTAAGAATTGAATATTTTCTTCCTTCGTAAGCGATTCAGGTGCAACATAAAGCATCTTAGTGACTCCCGAGGTAACGTCCTGCCGAACTTTTTGAATTTGTGCTTTATTCAGTGAAGAGTTCATAAAATGGGCAACTCCATCCTCAACGCTAAAACTTCGCATCGAATCTACCTGATTCTTCATTAAAGCAATTAAAGGAGAGATAATGATGGCTGTTCCATCCATTATGAGTGCGGGAAGCTGATAGCAAAGTGACTTCCCTCCTCCAGTTGGCATCAACACAAAGGTGTCGTTACCAGCCAAAACATTTCGAATAATGGCCTCTTGATTTCCTTTAAAACTACCAAAACCAAAATACTTATGTAGATATTCGCTAAGTGATATTTCTGCGTTAATGCTCATATTTTGTTATCCTTCGTATTTTAATATCTTGAAAACGTATATTTGTCTGTAACTTTTATTGGTAAATAGCAATCTAATTGTATAAAATATACTGTTCAAATAATTGCACTCCTAACATAAACCAAAAATCAGTACTTTTGTACTTTAAATTTACTAAGAATTCTATTAATATCACACACCTTTTATAGATTTTGATAAAAGGACGTTAAAATTAGTTAAAAGATGACAGCAGACATAAAACAACTCGCAATTCAGACCATCAAAACTGAGGCGGAAGCAATTTCAAAACTTGCCTCGATGGTTGATGATGATTTTGAAAAAAGCGTTTCGGTTATCTATAACGGAAAAGGAAGAGTAATAGTTACAGGAATTGGAAAAAGTGCAATAATTGCTAGCAAAATTGTGGCAACGCTTAATTCTACTGGGACACCGGCCATTTTTATGCACGCAGCTGATGCGATACATGGCGATTTAGGAATTATTCAACCTGATGATGTGATTGTGTGCTTATCGAAAAGTGGGAATACTCCTGAAATAAAGGTATTAATTCCACTTATCAGAAATCTTGGCAATAAAATTATAGCAATTGTATCAAGTACAAACTCCTATTTAGCACAAAAATCGGATTATGTCCTAAAGGCAACTGTCGATAAAGAGGCTTGCCCAAATAATCTTGCTCCAACATCAAGCACTACTGCACAGCTTGTAATTGGTGATGCGCTTGCAGTATGCCTGCTTAACCTAAGGGGTTTTACCCCTGATGATTTTGCAAAAGTTCATCCTGGTGGTTCTCTGGGCAAGAAATTATACATGAGGGTTTCCGATATTTTTACCGAAGTAAATGCCCCAAAAGTTAACCTCGAGGATAAAATTCGTACAATAATCCTTGAAATGACCTCAAAGCGTCTTGGAGCAACGGCAGTTCTGAATACTGATAATTCCGTAGCAGGCATAATTACTGACGGAGACTTACGCCGTATGCTTCATAAAAACGATTCGGTTGAGAACCTAACTGCGAAGGACATCATGTCGGCAAATCCAAAATCAATTGATAAAGACGAATTGGCTATTCACGCATTTAACAAATTGGAATTGCACAAAATCACCCAATTAATTGTTACCCAAAATGGTAAATATGCCGGAATGATTCATCTTCACGATATATTAAAAGAAGGAATAGTTTAAAACATGAAAGAACAAGAAGAAACTAAAGAACAGGAAGATGATGTAAAAGAGCATGAAATGACCTTTATGGATCATCTGGAAGAGCTCCGGTGGGTACTTGTTCGATCGGCTATTGCGGTATGTTTAACTGCTAGCGCAGCATTTATGGGGTATAAATATTTATTCGATGATATTTTATTGGCGCCAAAATCGCCGGAGTTTTTCACTAATCGAATGATGTGTTTTTTTGGAAAATTATTGAATTCACCCACCTTCTGTATCAACTCAAAACCTTTAAAGTTGATTAATATAGATATGGCAGGGCAATTTAACACTCACGTTCTTGTTTCGATTTATGCTGGGTTGATTTTAGCGTTCCCCTATATTATATATCAGCTATGGAAATTTATTAGTCCTGCACTTTTCGAAGAGGAGCGAAAAAAAGCAAGAGGTGCTGTTTTAATCATTTCGGCTTTATTTATTATTGGCGTGCTATTTGGCTACTATTTCATCTCCCCTTTTTCTGTCGACTTCCTAGGTAGCTATACAATCAGCGATCAGGTTGAAAATACGATCAACTTATCATCCTACATATCTCTTGTATCGTCGCTATCATTGGTTAGCGGCCTTGTTTTCGAGATGCCCGTATTAGTTTTCTTTTTAACAAAAATAAAGATAATCACTCCTGAATTTTTGAAAAAATATAGAAAGCATGCGTTTATAGTTATACTCATAATTGCAGCAATTATAAGTCCACCGGATGTGCTGAGCATGACGTTAATTGCCATACCTTTGTGGGTTCTTTTTGAGATTAGCATTATCGTATCAAAAAGAATTGTCAAGGTAAAAACTTAATTCATCAGTTTACTAAATGACTATTTTAAAAAATGTTTCCGGTTCTAGAGGGTGTTTCCATTTATTGTTGTAGCATTGATAATGCTTTTAAAACAAAAAATAACAATTGCTTGTTTAATAGTACGAATGAACAGATTTAGTCGCATAAAAAAGAGAGTATTAATAGTCGGTGTATTTACAATTATTAGTATTCAGGTCAGCTTTGCTCAAATCACCAAGATAAGGGGAAAGGTTATCGATGCCGATACAAAAGAACTACTATCGTTTGTTACGTTAGCGTTTAAAGGCACTTCAATTGGCACCATCACAGACTCAAAAGGGGAATTTTTCTTGGAAACTCGTGGGGCTAAAGATTCATTAGTGGTTTCTTATGTAGGCTATGATCAGAAATCAGTTGCCATACGAAAAGGTCAATACCAAGAGCTAAGCATTGAACTGAAAGCAACATCTTTTGCCATTGAAGGGGTGACCATTATCCCCGGAGAAAACCCTGCTCATCCAATTCTAAGAAAAATAATAAAGAATAAATGGAAAAACGATCCTGATAAGCTGGATTCTTATTCATACGAAAGTTATAATAAGCTTGAGGTTGACCTCAACAACGTTGACGACAAGATGAAAAAGAGGAAGATTTTTAATCAATTTCAATTTATCTTCGATTACGTTGATACTAACGCAATAACAGGTAAAACTTTTCTGCCTATTTTTATATCCGAAGCAATTTCCGATTACCATTACCAACGTTCACCCAAAGTAGATAAAGAGGTTATAAAAGCAACAAAAATATCGGGTGTTAAGAATGAAAGCGTAGCTCAGTTCACTGGCAAAATCTACCAAAAAATTAATATCTACGATAATTACATCAACGTATTCGACCAAGGTTTAGTTAGCCCAATAGCTGATGCTGGTCTCTTTTATTACAAATACTATTTAATCGACAGCGCATTCATTGAGAACAAATGGTGTTACCAAATATCGTTTAAACCCAAACGAAAAATGGAACCAACATTTACAGGCGATTTTTGGGTAAACGACTCAACATGGGCTATTGTTAAAGTTCAGGTCCGGCTTGCCGATAAGGTCAACCTAAATTTTGTTAACGACTTGGTTGCTTCTGCCGAATACCAACTTCTCAATGACACGCTATGGTTCCCCAAGCAAATAACACTTTTTGTAGACTTTAACCTCACTGACAAAACAACTGGATTTTTTGGCAGAAAAACAACTGCTTTCAGCAATGTTAAACTTAGAGAACCAATTCAAGATACCATCCAGTCACAACTTAGCAATGTTGTTGTTCAGGAAGGAGCCTTAAATCAGAATGAAACCTATTGGAATAAAACTCGCCCTTTTGAACTCACAAAAAAAGAAGCAGGTATTTACCATATGGTTGACTCTGTTCAGAATGTTCCGATGTATAAAACATTCTTCGACATTATTAACATGTTCGTTAACTACTACTATGTGGTTGGATATGTTGAAATAGGACCATACTATAAAACATACAGTTTCAATGAAATAGAGGGTAATCGGTTTAGAATATCGGGGCGAACAAGCAATAAGTTTAGTAAAAAGATTATGTTCTCCTCCTTTTTAGCCTACGGCGATAAAGACAACCGCATGAAATATGGACTAGGTGCGCTTTATGTGATAAAAAAGAAACCCCGACAGGTGGTTAACCTAGATTACAAATCTGATATTGAGCAGCTCGGACAAAGCCCTTACGCTTTAACTGAAGATAACCTCATGACATCTTTCCTAAGGCGAAATCCGAACTATAAATTAACGATGGTTAAAGAGCTATCGGGCTATTACCAAAAAGAATGGTTTTCAGGTTTTTCTAATACATTAAACTTTAGCTATCGTAATATATACTCATCCGATTCAATCCCATTTAAGTACGTATCTAGCGGCATAGGAATAAACAAAATTACAAATTTTAGCATAACGCTGAATACCCGTTGGCTTAAGGACGAAAAGTTTGTAACCGGCGAATTCGATCGGGTCAGCCTAGGGAGCAAATACCCCGAGTTAAATTTTGAAATTACTGGTTCATATAAAGGTGTAATGGGGAGCCAATATACGTACGCCAAGCTGCACTTTAATTACTACCATAAGTTTACAATTAACCCATTTGGCTATACCCGTTTTATTCTGGATGCAGGAAAAATTTTCGGCAGAGTCCCCTACCCATTGCTCCAACTGCACGAAGGGAATGAGACGTATGCCTTTGACCGTTATGCATTTAACATGATGAATTACTACGAATTCGCTTCCGATCAGTATTCAAGCGTAACGTTAGAGCACCATTTTCAAGGATTTTTCCTAAATCGTATTCCTTTAATGAGAAGGCTAAAGTGGAGAGAAGTTACGACAGGGAAAATTCTAATTGGCTCAATTAGCGACAAAAACAAAAAAGTTCTTGAATTTCCAAGAGGTATGGGAGAGGTTTCTAAACCTTATGCCGAAGCGGGTGTTGGTGTAGAAAACATCTTTAAAATTATTCGTATTGATGCTACCTGGAGGCTCACCCATTTAGACCATCCAAACATCGAGAAGTTTGGTATTCGTGCAGGTTTGCAAATAATATTCTAACGTTCCTAATTATTTGCTAATTTTACAAAATATTAAAGTTTAGTAATTATGATGAGGCTACATACCAATAACCTTGTTAAGCGATATAAAACAAGAACAGTTGTTAAAGGTGCATCCGTAGAGGTTAATCAAGGTGAGATTGTGGGACTATTAGGCCCAAATGGCGCTGGAAAAACAACTACATTTTACATGATTGTTGGATTAGTTCACCCAAATGCAGGTAGTATTTTTCTTGATGATATAGATATCACCAATGAACCAGTATATCGTAGAGCGCAGCGCGGAATTGGTTATCTAGCTCAAGAAGCTTCCGTCTTTCGGAGTTTAAGCGTTGAAGACAATATCAAAGGGGTACTAGAAATGACCTCCTTTACTAAAGAATATCAACGTGAAAAGGTTGAATCGCTTATCAGCGAATTTGGATTAACTAAAATCAGAAAGAGTTTAGGAATTCAACTTTCGGGCGGTGAACGAAGACGTTGTGAGATAGCCCGTGCATTAGCTTTAGATCCTAAATTTATTTTACTCGACGAACCCTTTGCCGGGGTTGACCCAATTGCAGTTGAGGATATCCAGAATATTGTTGCTCACCTTAAAGATCGAAATATTGGAATTCTAATAACGGACCACAACGTACACGAAACCCTTACCATTACCGATAGGGCATATCTTTTATTTGAAGGTGATATTCTTAAATCAGGCACAGCGCAAGAACTTGCAGATGATGAACAGGTACGAAAGGTTTATCTTGGCAAAAATTTCGAATTAAGAAGGTAGAATTTTATTTTTTCAATGTTTTCAATCAATTCAGACTAATTTTGATAATTTAGCACAAACATCCTTGTGTTTTTCAAAAAAAACGATACATTTGCACCACAATTTTTGCGGGTATGTCGTAATTGGTAGCCGAGCTAGACTTAGGATCTAGTGCCGAAAGGCGTGGGGGTTCGAGTCCCTTTACCCGCACAAAAGCCCCGTTATTCGGGGCTTTTTTAATTTAATAATACGCTATACATTCAATTAGCATTTAGAGCGAAAGCACTCGGCCTTAAGAAATGAATACTCCCATTCAAAAGCGATCCTCACTTCAACGCTTATCAAATTGCGTTAAGTCAGCAATTCCAAATGCTATAAAAACATCCCTTTGGTTTTTAAAAATAACCATTCCGATATCATTTACAGTCACGCTACTCTACCATTTCGGTGTATTAAGCCTGTTATCGGAAGTATTATCCCCTGCATTTGGATTAATTGGACTTAAAGGCGAGGCTGCACTTGTATATATTTCCTCTGCTTTCCTTAATGTTTATTCTGCCATTGCGGTTATGACCTCGTTGAATTTCACTATTCGCGAAATGACCATTTTGGCCATTATGAGCCTTATTGCACATAATCTTATTGTTGAAACAGCAGTTCAAAAAAAGACTGGTTCGAAAGCATGGCACATGGTTGCTCTGAGGATTATAACTTCAATAATTGCTGCAGTAATTCTTAATTATTTACTACCATCTCAAATGGGGTTCTCTTCAATTGGTGTGCATCAAATCCTAAATCCAACGCTAAAAGAGGTATTGTTAACTTGGAGTTTATCATCGTTAAAGCTTAGTTTGAAAATAGTAGTGCTCATCACGTTGTTGATGATACTTCAGAAAATATTGCTAGAGTTTAAAATTACAATACTGCTTACAAATTTATTTAATCCAATCCTAAAAGTATTCGGATTACCTAAATCTACCTCGTTGATGTGGATTGCTGCAAATCTATTGGGCTTAGCTTATGGCGCAGCAATTATGATTGATGAGGTGCAAAGCGAAAGAATTACAAAACATGATGCTGACCTACTAAACTATCACATAGCCATCTCCCACTCAAACCTCGAAGACCTACTCCTATACGCAGCAATAGGCGTTTCGGTATGGTGGTTATTATTTCCTAGGCTATTTTTAGCGATGGTAGCAGTTTGGGGACGCAGAATATCCCAACGTTAACATTTAACAATGTATCGTCCTCTTTCTCCTTAATCAGGATTCATTAAGGCAAATATCAAATCTAATTATCACATAATCTATTCATTATAAAATATTTTAAATATAACTATCTTTTTAGTTGTATAACTAATTTATTAGGTGTATGTTTGTATCACTAAATTCATTTTAAAAGCAACATGAAAGATTTAACAAAAGCCGAAGAGCAAATTATGCACATCCTTTGGAGTATCAAAAAAGGATTCGTGAACGATATAATGGAAAGCATGCCTGAACCAAAACCTGCGTACAATACTGTATCCACAATTGTCCGCATATTAGAAAAAAAAGGATTTATTGACCACAATGCATTCGGTAAAACCCATGAATATTTCCCATTGATATCAAAAGATAAGTATACAAAGAGTTTTATGAATGGTTTTGTTGAAAATTATTTTTCCAATTCATACCAAAATATGGTTTCATTCTTTTCGAAGAACGAGGATATGACCACTAAGGAGATTGAGGATATCATTAAAATATTACAAGAACAGGTTGATTCTAAAAAGAACGCTTAATAATTTACACCATGGAAATTTATCTACTTAAATCGGCTGTTTCCTTATCAATCCTTTATACTTTCTACTGGCTATTGCTAAGGAACGAAACCTACTTTAAATGGAACAGAGTTTATTTAATTTCATCCATTATCATTTCATTAACATCACCATTAATTAATATTTCGTTTTTTGAAAAAGCGGGTGCTTCGATTAACAATGTCATTCAACCTGTAATTATTAGCACTCAAAACAACATTATTAGAGAGAATCATTCACTTAGCATACTATCGATAATATATATAAGCGGCGCCGTTTTCTTTACTTTAAAATTTTTATCTAAACTCTCTCAAATCTTTTACATGTACAACCGTTTCCAAAAGGTTCAGTACAATGGATTTAGGGCTGTACTGGTTGATAGTAACATATCACCATTCACCTTTTTCTCGTTACTTTTTCTGTCACGCTCCGACTATGAGAAAGGGAATATCACTGAAATAGTTGTTCACGAAATCAACCCTACAGTACATTGCAATACTTACCGCAAAACGCACAACCCACCCGCAAATCCAAGTTTTGCGGTAACAATTGCAATTTTTCCCACCCACCTTATAATCTTGGAAGGATTGTTTTTTTATTATGTTTTTTAACGTGGGATACGACAGTTGCCGCTAACTCCCCAACTGCACTTGCCACGGAAACGTTAGTTGCAAGCTATGATGATACTACTGAGTTCACGAACCTATCGCAACAAACTAATCTTTTTAGATTTGTTGTATGGAAGCAAAAAAGTTCGTCAGACTGACCCTTTCTGAGCGTGTAATCATTGAAACTTTACTGGGAGAAAAGAGGTCGAAATCCGACATC
>JANYLA010000150.1 GCA_025361485.1 Bacteroidales bacterium | reverse complement strand
CTTTACAACGATCTTAAAGTTGCTGTTATCAATAATTCCAATCAAACGCCGGGTTTTAGCCCAATTGTTAACACTGGCGATGAGGGCGGACAGTTTATCTTTATAAAAAAACAAAATCAGTAGAAATTTGTGAGACAATTTAGGGTATTTGCTTTATTCACCGTTTGTTTGCTGTTTGCATTAAAGTCAATCGGTCAGCTATATAATTTCACCAACTATAGCCTCGAGCAAGGATTGCCGCAATCTTCTGTTTATGCAATTTATCAGGATTCGCGAGGATATTTATGGCTTGGAACCGAAAGCGGAGTTGCCCGTTTCGATGGATTGCATTTCACTGTTTTTGATCGAACTTCAGGTTTGCCTGGTAATACTGTTCGAAGTATTATTGAACTTGCCAATGGCGATATTTGGGTTGGAACCGATATGGGTATTGCCATTTACAATGGCTCTTCGTGGAAGCAGATTACATCCAAGGATGGCTTAAAAGGATCGGCAGTCATGAAGTTGGCGATTGATTCGAAAGGTCGAGTTTGGGCTGCATCCAATGATGATGGGGTTAATATTATCAATATTGATAAAGATTCTGTAATAATCGAGAATCTGAATAAAGATAGAGGTCTTTCGGCAAATTTTGTTTTTGATATCCTTCATACATCCAACGGACAAACAATGCTTGCTCTGTTTGGCGGGATTAATGCCGTTTCGCAAATAGATGGGAAGTATATCGTTCACGATATTCAGAATTCGGTGCTGCTGCCCTCCAATTTAGTTACAAGTATCGATCAGGATAAATCGGGAAATTTTTGGTGTGGCACTTATGATGCTGGTGCATTTGAATTAGTTAAGAAACATGGTGGATATAGCGTTGTTCCCATTCAAAATAACCAAGGATTAACAGATAATCGTATCTGGGATGTTTACTGTGATGCCTCGGGCGATGTATGGTTTGGTTCTAACGATAATGGTTTGTATCGCTTGAGCAAAGGCAAGATGCAAAATATATCCCTAAATAATGGATTGCCCGGTAGTATGATTCTTAGCATTTATAAGGATCGAAACCGTAATCTTTGGTTTGGGTCGATTAATAAAGGCTTTTCACTATTTAGGGGTTTTCATCTTGTCCATTATTCAAACCAAGATGGATTGCCCGGAACATCGGTGTTGGCAGTTCGCGAAGGGAACGATCAATCGTTATGGGTTGGTGGCGATGGAAAGGGATTAGCTCAAGTGACTTTTACTCAGGATAAAATTAATTCTAAGTTTTTTGGGAAGAGTAGTGGCTTTGTGAGCAAAGAGGTTAAATCTCTCGATATTAACTCTGATGGAAATCTACTTGTAGGTACACAAAGCGATGGACTTGCAATAATGCAAAATGGAACTTTTAGGTATTTTCCCGAAGATGAACTGCTTAATGATAATATCAACTGTGTGATTTGGAGCAAATATGGGTCGATTTATGCCGGAACCGATTTAGGATATAATGAAATAAAAGAGAATAAAATTCATGCAATTACCGAAGATCTAGGGTTGATTAACCCCGAGGTGCAAACCGTTATATCGGATTCAAAGGGTAATATTTGGATGGGAACCATGGGTGGTCTGGTTAAATTCCATCCAGTTACAGGAAATTATCGAGATTTTAACGAGCAAGAAGGATTGTTCGATTTGAGTATTCACGCTTTGGCAGTAGATAAAAACGATCAGGTTTACATTGGCACAACTAATGGGATTTATCGATTTGATGAGAAGAAGGATACCATTGTATCAATAGTGAATGCTGGGCTAACGTCTAAAACAATTAACTCGCTGCTATTTTATAACGACACAACTTTAATCGTAGGTACAAACCTTGGGTTTAATAAAATCTTCTTCGATAGATTGATGAGTAAACCACAACGAATTTTATCGTACGATAAAACCAACGGTTTTAAGTTTATCGAAACCAATCAAAATGCCATTTGTAAGGATTCTAAGGGTAGGGTATGGCTTGGTACAGTTAATGGGCTAACCCGCTATCAACCTGAACTTGAGGATACAATTACTCAAACACCTGTTGTTCACCTTACCGGGATTCGATTATCGTTCGATCCAGTCGATTGGAAAGCCAAGGGCTTAAAGGTTTTGGAGTGGAGTAATATTCCTCAAAACTTAACCCTGAAGTATTATCAAAACCACATCACCTTTGATTTTGATGGATTAAATCTTCGAAACCCTGAGAAAGTTCGTTATCGTTATAAACTTGAACCTAACGATAATGCTTGGTCTCCATCAATCAGCAACAATAGCGTTACTTTTCCTGGGTTGAACAATGGGAATTATACTTTCAAGATATGCGCAAGCAACGATGGTGTTCATTGGTCGGAGTCAATTGTGTATCAACTTATAATAACGCCTCCTTTTTGGAAAACACTCTGGTTCTATCTTGTTCTTTTGGTTTTAGTGGTAACAGGACTAATCATCTACATTCGCTCTCGCGAGCAGAAGTTGAAGCGCGAAAAGGAATACCTTGAGCAGGTTGTTAAAGAGCGTACCGCCGAGGTTGTGGCGCAAAAGGATTGTATAGAGCAGCAACATAGAATAGTAACTCATCAGAAAGAGGAGATTGTGGCAAGTATAACCTATGCGCGTAGAATCCAGCAGGCTGTATTGCCTGGCGTTGAGGTGTTGAGCGAGAATACTGCCGATAGCTTTGTG
>JANYLA010000146.1 GCA_025361485.1 Bacteroidales bacterium | reverse complement strand
GAAATCATACAGCTGATAAGCCTTTCACCGTTTGATAAAACTCCAATTAAGAAACTCTTTAAGAACGAAAAATATCAAGACATCAAAGAACAATATTGTAAACAGTTGAAAATGTTTTAACTAAGACGCAACGCTAGTGATGCTGAACCAATAATTCCTGCAAATAAAAAGAAGGCTCCTCCTAAACCTAAATGCTCCGATATAAAACCAGTTAAAACCATACCTAATCCAATTCCTAAATCGAAACTGGTGAAATAGGTTGAATTTGCAGCACCACGTCTATCAGGTGTTACAAGATTATTTACCATTGCTTGAAAGGTTGGCATGATAATGCCAAAACCAAGTCCAATGATAATAGCAGCAATATGAAAACCCAAGAAATTAGGACCAAAATAGAGTATTGGAAAACCTAAAATTAGAAGTATCATCCCAATTATAACAATTCGATATGGACCAACTCTATCGAATATTGTTCCGCTAAAGAAACGTGAAACACCTATACCTGCTGCAAGAAGTAAAAAGAACATTCCGCTATTCTCAACTCCTATCTCCTTACCATATATCGATGAAAAGGAAAGTATTCCACCATAGGTAGTGGTTATTATTAGAACATTCAACGATAATGCAATTGAGTTCTTCTCGATTAATTTTTTTAAAGAAAATGCTCGATTATCGTGACCAGGTTTGTATTCTGGGAAACGAATATTTAAGGCCAAAATCAACCCAACCAAGCTAATTCCCGTTGCAATTATAAAAACCCACAGATAATCCATTTTTCCAAGAATAGTCAAAGCAATCAATGGTCCAATGGCCATAGCAATTGTCATTGATAACCCAAAAAGGCTAATCCCTTCTCCCCTTCTTGATGTTGGAATAAAATCAACTGCAATAGTTGATCCCGAAGTTGATAATGAACCCCAGGTCAATCCGTGTAAAAACCGAATAACAATCATTAAGCCAATTGAAATAGCAAAGATATAACCAATGAATAACGATGAAAATATAATGAATGAGATAAGATAAATGAATTTTCGTCCAATTGCGTCAATGGCATACCCAACAAAGGGGCGAATAAGTAATGCTGCTATAGTATAGAATGCAAGAACCATTCCTACCTGACTTGATGTTGCCCCTAAAGTCTCCTTCAAATAAAGAGGTAGAGTTGGTAAAAGAAAATAGAATGCAATTGCCATTAATAAATTGGAAATACCAATGAGAGTGAAATTCCGAGTCCAAAGTTTATCTTTATTTATCATATTCTACAAGTTTACCTAAAAGTAAATCAATATTCTCAGTATGGAAATAGAAATGCAAAGAATCAACATGATTAGTGCTTTATTAAATCGATGCTAATGATTTTTATCAACTCTGAATATTTATTCAATAAACAAAAAACGAGGTCGAAATGACCTCGTTTCCTATTCAGTGTAAACTATCTAATATATCTTCTTAAAATCGATTTTAGCTTGCCTATTCGATTTGCGACGCTGCCTTCTAATGCTGCGGGTGTATATAATATAGTACATGGCAGGGATTAGAATTAGTGTTAGGAATGTAGCAAAGCTTAACCCGAATATAATTGTCCATGCTAACGCACCGAAGAACTGCATGTTATCGCCACCAAAATGGAGATGTGGATTCAATTCTGTGAAAAGCGTAGCAAAGTTAACATTCATTCCAATTGCCAGAGGAATAAGACCTAAAATAGTAGCTGTTGCGGTAAGAATAACAGGTGTAATACGAGTTTTGCCACCTTCAATAATAGCCTCGCGGGTCTTCATACCCTTCTCCTTTAGAACATCGGTGAACTCGACCAAGAGAATACCATTTCGTACCACAATACCTGCTAGAGCAACAATGCCCATTCCGGTCATAATAATGGAGATGGTCATCCCAAACATCATATAACCTAGAAGAACTCCAATTAAGCTGAATAGCACCTCGGAGAGGATAATAATCGTTTTTGACATGGAGTTGAACTGGGTAATCAGGATAAACATAATTAGGAACAATGCCAATAGCATCGCATTGGAGAGGAAAGCCATTGATTCCTTTTGATCTTCCTGCTCACCGGTAATACGAATATCGATACTTGAGCTCTTTGTAAACTGTGGCATATCCTTTTTCAGCTGTGCGATAATATCGTTGGCTGTATAACCAGCAAGCACGTTTGATGAAAGGGTAATAACTCGTTTTAGGTTCAATCGGTTTATCTGACCATAACTGTTCACGTAATCGAGCTTAGCAACCACCGATAGCGGAATCTGACGGAGAAGTCCAGAGTTCATATCGCGGTAGGTAATTGTTAAGTTTAATAGCTGTTCGATATCATTCCGCTGATCACCTTCAAATCGAAGCATAATCGGGTACTGATCTTCCCCCTCACGGTACTTTGAAATCTCCTTACCAAACTTACCAGTACGAATAGCATCACCAACAGTGGCCGAATTGATACCCTCAGCATTGGCGCGTTCGCGGTCGAGGTTGATAATAATTTCGGGTTTTGAACTGGCAAAATCAGTCTTCAACTCCTCTATTCCACCTATTTGTAGGGAGTCAACAAATCGTCTAAAGCGATTTGAGGCTTGAACCAGCTCGCCAAGATCGTCACCAGCAACCTCAATATTAATTGGCTTACCGGTTGGAGGGCCCATTTTGTTTTTATCAACAACAATTTCAGCACCAGGAATATCCTTTAATGCATTACGCATTTCGGTCAAATACACATTGGTGCTTTGGCCATTCCTCTTATTAAATTCGATAAAGTTTACAGCAATCTTTGCCAGATTTGATGATTTACTCGCATTATCGAAGCTGTTTTCCGATGCACCAAGGGCAACGTTTGTAACAACCGACTCAACAACGGTACTATTGACTAGAACTTTAGCAATACGATGCTCTACAATTCGAGCAATAGAATCGGTAACATTAATATCGGTACCAACTGGCATTTTCACGAATGCATTAATTGTATTCGGCTCATTATCGGGGAAGAATACCACTTTGGGTTTAACTACATTGAAAAGAAACATGGTAAAGAAAAATAGTACAACCATGCTCCAAAGAATCCATTGAGGACGGCGAGCAACCAAAACCCATTTAAGTAGATTTTCGTACTTAGCCATCATTGCTGGGATAAAGTGAGATTGAAATCTCCTAAGTACTTTATACCAGTAAAGGTTATGAGCGAAGAAAATGATATCAAGAATGATGATGAAATTCGCAATACCCGGCAGTTTAAAGAGGTGAAATATAATACCTACAACTAGTGCTCCAAGTGCAATTTTGTATAACTTCTTAAGTGGTACAGGACGATCCTCTTCATCGTGCTTCATAAAGTCAACAGCAAAAACAGGGTTGAAAATATAAGCAACAATAAGCGATGCGAACAGAGTTATCATTAGAGTTATTGGAATGAACTTCATAAACGAACCAACAACACCTGGCCAGAATGCCAGTGGTAAGAAAGGTGCAAGCGTAGTTAACGTACCCGATAGAATTGGTACAAACACCTCTCCTGCAGCAAATTTTGCTGAGGTTTTTATATCGAGCCCTGTTTTCTTGAATACTCGGTGGGTATTCTCAATCACTACAATAGCATCATCAACCACGATACCTAGCGCAAAGATAAATGCGAACATTACCAGCATGTTCATGGTAAAGCCAATCCAAGGCATAAGAATATAGGCTAATGCCATCGATAACGGAACCGATAAGCCAACGAATGCGGCGTTTACAATCCCCATGAAGAACATCAAAACAATAACAACGAAGATAAAACCAATGATAATGGTGTTATTCAGCTCTGTTAAGGTATTCCTAGTGAAACGTGACTGATCACCAGTTACTTCAACCTTTAAGTTAGAAGGGAGTTTATTCATCTGCATATCAGAGATGATACTCTTGATACCATCTGAGGCATCGAGTAGATTTTGACCACCCTTTTTAATTACGTTAAGCGTAATTACATTCTTACCGTTGTAACGAGCAAAACTCTCTGGTTCGTGGTAATCATCTTTAACGTTAGCAATATCCTTAAGCTTAACCTGAGCACCGCTTGAGGTATTGATTACAATATTCTTAATCTCGTCGATATTTTTAATCTCACCAACCACGCGGATTGAGCGGCTCATTCCCTGTAAATCGATATTACCACCCGAAACGGTCATGTTTTCGTACTTAACGGCATTCTCAACATCCCTGAATGTTAAGCTGGCTGCTTTCATCTTGTACATATCAATGTTGACCTGTATTTCGCGATCTAGCGCACCAACAATATCAACACGGGTAATCTGCTTCAATCCCTCGATCCTATCCTGCATATCATCGGCATAGCCCTTAATACGATCAAGTGGTAAATCGCCGGATAGATTGATATACTGAATAGGTATCTCCGAAAGATCAATATCCATAACCGAAGGCTCAATGAATGATGGATCGTTAGGAAGATCTTTCTTAGTTTTATCAACAGCATCCTTAACCTTTTGCTTGGCATCCCTCAGCACTACATTGGTGTTAAACTCAACAATAATGGCTGAAAAATCCTGTGCCGAACGCGATGAGATCTTCTTAACCCCGTTAATCGATTTAATATTCTTCTCCAGTGGACGGGTAACCAAATTCTCCATATCCGAAGGTGAAGTACCAGGGTATATTGTATTAACAATAATAGTAGGAATAACAATTTCGGGGAATTGCTCCTTCGGGATGGTATTGTAGTTGATAATACCAAACAGCGATATGATAAACACCAGCACATAAACGCTTGTCTTGTTATCAATAGCCCAGCTAGTTGCAAAAAACTCTTTAAATTTCTTTTCCATGAAAATAAATTTTTTATTCAATGATTGAATGAAAATCAGGATGATAGCTAAAATCTAACATATTCTCCATCGATCAGCTCCTGATAACCTGCTGAGATTACCTTATCACCAACACTTAATCCCTTTAAAACCTCAGAAATTCCATTATAGCTGCTTCCAAGTGTAATTGGTTGCTTGAATGCTGCGTTGTACTTATCCTTTGGGCGAATTACATAAACATAGCTACCTGTAAGATCGTTCTGAATTACATTCATCGGTAAAAGCATTGCATTATTAGTATGGTAATCGTTTATCTGGATAATGGCAATCATATTCGCCTTTAAGTTTGGAGAAGTGCTATTAATTCTTGTTTCGATTAAGAATGTTCTGTTTACTGGGTTAATATAATTACTAACGAATGAAACCTCGGTTTCAACCTGCTGATTGGCATCGGGGAAAGAAACAATCAGCTTATCAGCTTTTTTTACCTTTGATGAGTATGCCTCTGAAACCTCGGCGGTAACCTTTAGATTTTTAAAAGCAACAACTCTATAAGCCGCTAAACGTGGATCGGGTGAAACAACACCACCAACCTTTACATTACACTCCTCGATAGTTCCGTCGATTGGTGATTTAATCTTGAATTTTTCAATTTGTTGCTTTAGAGAAGCAATCTGCTGTTCAAGCGATTCTTTATTCGTTTTTGATTGTAAGAACTGAACCTCGCTACCAATTTTCTGGTCCCAGAGACGTTTCTGCTTATCGAACATTTCGGAAGCAAACTTGTAGTTAGTCTCAAGACTTTCTAACTGACTACGATACTGCTGATCGTCGATTTGTGCAAGCACTTGACCTCTTACTACGTGCTGACCAACATCGGCATACTTTGCTGACACAGTGCCTGGAGCTTCAGCAAACACACCTGCATTCTGATCGCCATCGAGTTTACCTTGTACCCTAATATAATGGTCGAAAGGATTTGTTTTAACCTCAGCAACTCCAACGAATTTAAACTTATCGGGGTTAACTAATTCCTTTTGAGCAGATTGCATTTCACCCTCAAGAGTTTTAATCTTATCGGAGATTTCAGTTTGCTGCTGTTTTAATTTTGTTAGCTGAGCTTGTTTATCACTGCTGCACGAAATTATAAGAACACTGATGATGATGATAAATAGTTTTGTCTTCATATTATAAGTTTTATCTGTTATCGATTTTGAAATCGTTAATTATTGGTTTTTTGAAAGTAGCTTATCAAGCTTCACCCTAGCTGTTAAAAGATTATTTAAAGCTGAAAAATAATCCTTTTGAGTAGTAAGGTACTGATTTTGTGAAGTATTCAGGTCCATTGCGGATGTTATCCCTTCCTTATACTTTATCATAGTTTGATCAAATATTTTCTTGGCAAGCTGCATATTCAACTTATTCGTTAAAAAGCTAGCATAGTTTGTCTGAAAATCGTTGAAAGTAGTTTGAAATTGCAGATTTAATCCCTCTGTTGCTTGCTGTTTTGTGTTATTCATTTTTTCGAGGTTGAGCTTAGCTTGCTGAACCTTCATGTTGCGCATTCCGCTTGAAAAAATTGGAACAGAGATATTAATACCCACCATATCCTTAACCTGAAAATTCAGTCCAGCTTCTTTAAGCTGCTCATGGTGTCTATAAAAACCTGCTATTGTAGGTAAATATGTTGTTCTTTCGCGATCGTAACTTAGTTTTTGAAGTTTTACGCCTGTTTCAAGAATCTGACAGTCAATAGTTTTTGTTGCATCAAATTTTTCTCCTAAGTATGGTGCAAAGAAAGTATCATCAGTATATTTCTCAAGTTTATCAGAAAGAACGATTTCAGTTTCAATGGGTAATCCCATTTGAAACTTTAAAAGGTTTTTTGATACTATTGCAGCCCTTTGAAGCGATTGAACGGCATTATCGATGTTTGATTTAATAATTCGAACCTGATCAACTCCAGTTTCTTCAACTAAACCCTGCTCACCCATAGCAATCAAATCCTTTAGATTGGCGTCAGTAACCTGTTGGGTTTCTTTCAAAATCTTAACATTCTCATCCATTACAATGGCTAGATAATAGGATGTTGAAACGGATTCACGAATATCAGCGTATGATTTTGTAAGATTTTGTTCTGACATCTCTCGAAAAACCTTCGAAGCACGTAAACCAACAAAATACTCACCACTAAAAAGTAACTGTGAAACATTGATATCCCATGTTGTATTATTTTCAACTGCAAGAGCAATATTTTGTTTATAAACATTTACATAAAACTTATCTCCAGCAACTGGAATACTATATATAAACTTATTTTCTCCGGGTTTAGCAGGAATGCTATCTTTAGTTACAGTGGTAGAACCAAATGGCATTTCAGGAACTTGAAATGAGTGGGTATAAGCAACAGTACCGCTAACCTGAGGTAAGCCAATGGCAGTTGTTTCCCAAATCTTCTTTTTAGCAATTTCCAAGTCAATCTTTTTTGATTTAACGTCGTAGCCATTTTCTACGGCGTACTTAACAGCCTCTTCAAGAGTAAAGCTATTCGAAACATTTTTCACAGCATTCTCTTGACTAAATCCTTCGTTAATAAACCCAAGAATTACTATTGTTATAAATCCTTTTCGTATCAAATTCATACTTTAACTATTTTATGTTATTAATTTCTAACTGTTTTATTTTATTCTCTAAAACCTCAATTCCTTTTTGTGTGGCGATACCTCTTACATGGTAAGAAAGCAACTCGATAAAAAGCTTGATTGAAGTAAACTCCTCGATAGTAAAAAGTTCATCAAAGTGTATACTTTCTGATCTTGATAAATAAAGCTTCGCAATTGCCTCTTCGTTCATCTCAATTCGGTATAAACCCTCCTCTTTCCCTTTCTGCAAATTAAGTAGGATATAGTTGAACATCCTCTCTCTTCTAATTTTTACAATTTTTTGATAGTGATGAGGGTAGTACTTCTTAAGATCGTATTCAGTTGCAGGGTTCTGCTCCCTTATGAGTTTATTCATAAAGATCGATAATTCGAAAAGTTCCTCAATAGCATTAAGTATACTTTTGAAGCAATTGCAAATCTCCTCCTGCCTGATTTCTACTTCATTATCTATGAATTTGCCAACTAAATCATCCTTATCGGATACGAATTGGTAAAGAGTTTTTTTGGATATGCCAAGCTCTCTCGCCACATCATCCATGGTTATACTCTTGATACCATACTTGTTGTACAGCTCACGAACCCTTGTAAGTATTTTTTTTAGTTCTTCGTTCATGCGGCAAAAATAGAATGAAAAAACTTAGGAAACAAATTTTATAATAAATGTTTCTGCGGTTTATTTTAAATTGTCTTAAAATCATTTTAAAGACTTTCAAACAAAAAAAAAGAAAATATGTTAACCGTCAGTTTTGATTTCTATCTTCGCACATAAACATTCTCAAGTCCAATTATCAAAACAATTGAATATGAAAATTCTAGGCAATATAATCTGGCTCTTCTTTGGTGGTATTTTTATTTTTATTGAGTATTTAGTTGGTGGATTGATACTTTGCATTACAATTATTGGAATTCCTTTTGGACTACAGGTATTTAAACTCTCATTTGTTGCCCTATGGCCATTTGGAAAAAAAATAGAAAACAACCCTAATTCAAATGCTTGTTTGAATATCATAATGAATTTAATTTGGCTCCTTTTTGGAGGTTTATGGATTGCTTTGAGCCACGTTATTGTAGGGCTACTATTTGGAATTACCATTATTGGAATTCCTTTTGCGATGCAACATTTTAAACTTGCTGGATTGGCATTATCGCCTTTTGGTAAAACTGTAGTCTAGTTTTAAGTTGAATATTCCTCGATAATTATATTTTTGTAACAATTAAAACTCTATTCCTAAACTAAAATATAACCTATGAAATACCTTTCTTATCTACTAACCATTCCAATTCTGTTCAGCATGATACAATGCAAGCAGTCAGATAAAAAACTAGCAAGTTCGCCCATTCGTGAGCAATCGGTTCAACATGTAAAGCAGCAAATTATTGATAAATTTGGCGAAGCGTATACCTTTAGAACCGAACGAGGTGTTAAACAGGTAGCCGACCTATGGCGCAAATCAGATGGTACAATCGCTGATTTCGAGAAATTCTGTTTGGATAATTTTATAGCAAACGATAAAGACCTTGAAATACTTTTCAATAAGCTATCAAATGGTCTTGAGGTGCTTAATGGAAACTTTATTAAAATCTCTAAAGAGCTACGTAAATCAGTTGATTTAGATCTTGGACCAATAACCCCAATTGATGAAATACTCGCTGGATTCAATGCTGGAGCACACATCAACGATGACCTAATTGCCAATAAAGTGGCATTTATTACCGCTCTAAATTTTCCACAATACACCTTGACTGAAAAGACAGAATTGAGTGCCAAGTGGAATCGTCTCAATTGGGCTTATGCCCGTTTAGGTGATGTTTTTTCATCGAGAGTTCCTGCTGAGCTAATTCAAGCGTATAGCGCTACAAGTTCTAAGGCCGATGGTTATATCAGCGAGTATAATATCAAACTTGGCTACTTAGTAAATGATAAAAACGAAAAACTTTTCCCAGAAGATTTATCGCTAATAAGCCACTGGGGTATCCGCGATGAGTTAAAATCGCAGTATGCCAACAAAGATGGCGGTTTGGAGCGTCAGAAAATGATTTATCAGGTGATGAAACGTATCATCGACCAATCAATCCCTTCGGAAGTAATCAATAGCACTGAGTACACTTGGAATCCTTATGCCAATACTATTACTAAAGATGGACAAGCGGTAACTCCAAATGCTGAACCTAACACTCGTTATCAACAGGTTGTAAATCTTTTCAGGGCGTTAAGCGCAATGGATAAATACACCCCTGCTATGCCAACTTACATTCAGCGTCAGTTTGAAGGCAGTTTAGAAATTCCGGTTGATGATGTTGAAGCGCTATTCACAGAACTTTTATCTTCTAAAGAAGTTCGCGATTTAGGTAAATTAATAAGTAAGCGATTAGGCCGTAACCTTGAGCCATATGATATTTGGTACGATGGATTTAAGGCCCGTAGCGGAATCCCTGCTGAGAAGTTAGATGAAGTTGTAGGTAAACGTTTCACAACTGCACAAACTTTTCAAAACGAAATGCCGAACTTCCTAACAGCATTAGGTTGGAGCAAGGAAAAAGCCAAATTCTTTAGCGATAGAATCAGAATTGAGGCAGCTCGTGGTTCAGGACATGCGTGGGGAGCGGAAATGCGCAGCGGGGATGTTGCCCTACTACGTGCACGGATAAAAAGCACTGGGATGGATTACAAAGGCTTTAACATCGCATCGCACGAGTTTGGACATAATGTTGAGCAAACCATTACCCTTCAAGATGTTGATTATTACATGATGCACGGTGTGCCTAACACAGCATTCACCGAGGCTTTAGCGTTTGTTTTCCAAAAACGCGACCTTGAACTTTTGGGTATGAAAGAGTCAAGCAGCGATAAGGAGCATCTAATGGCTCTCGATAACCTTTGGGCTTGTTACGAGATTATGGGCGTTTCGTTGGTTGATATCAACCTTTGGAAATGGCTTTACAAGAATCCTAATGCTGATGCTGCGCAGGTAAAAGAGGCAACTATAACTATAGCAAAAGAAATTTGGAATAAATACTATGCTGATATTTTTGGAACGAAGGATGAAACTATCCTTGCCATTTACTCGCATATGATAGATAATCCTTTATATCTTTCAGCATATCCTATTGGACATCTTATCGATTTTCAACTCGAAAAGCAATTCGTTGGGAAATCTTTCTCAAACGAAGTTCAACGTATATATGAGCAAGGTAGACTAATTCCTCAAGCATGGATGAAAGGTGCTACAGGCGAACCACTTTCGAATAAACCAATACTTGAAGCATCGGCTAAGGCAATTGAGGTGCTATCAAAACAGTAATCTTTTTTTAAGACTTTTTAAGGCTGCCTAGATATTATTTAGGCAGCCTTTTCTTTTTCAAAAGTGGATAAACCATATCTTTACGCTAAATAGATTATATTTTATCAATATAGTCAGATTATCAAAGACATATAAATTATAACATCTGTGAATCTGTGGCAATATTTACTTTATAGATAAACATTATTTAATACAAAATTCCATGGTAAAGCCGAATAAACTTAACGTTGATCGTCAAACACTTTCTGAATTAGAAATTTTTCGCGAGAATGCTTCGGGAATGAATATCTTCGAACTTCTCGACAGAACAGTCACCTCGGGAGGAAATGATAACCTAAAAATTCAATTTCAAAATCCATTTACTACTGCTTCTGAGATAATTGCCATGCAGGATGTTCTTAAGGTGATTAGCAAAAATATCGAGAAATGGCAAATTCCGTTCACCAAGAAGATGATGGATACGGTAGAGGTATACTACTTCTCAAAAAGCGAAACAGTTGTTAGCGAAAACCCTATTGGTAGATATCTTGAAGGTGTATTTTATAGTTTTAAATACAAAGATTTTAAGGAAACAGCAATAAATGGAACAAAGAGTACTCTATTCTTTTTGCTTGAAATGAAAAAGTACTTCAACCGTTTTGATAAAAATCAACTTCCAATACTGCTTCTGCAAGTATATTCCACTGTTCAGCAGATAATGGACGATAAGGATATTCAATCAGCTTGTAGCGTCGAGAATATACAATCCATGGGCTTTAACGATTCTATTACTATTGACCAATGGTTCCGTAATAAACATAAGCTAAAAATAACTGCGCTAATTGATATTGCTTACAAGCTTGATGTTTATTTGTCGATGGCAAAGGCTGCTGCAGAGTTGAACCTTGTTTTCCCCGAAATTATCGATTCCGAAAACCCAATTCTTGAGATTGAAGAACTTTACCATCTTTTCCTTAAAAAACCAACCGCCAACAGTTTAACCTTTGAAAATGGTAAGCATTTTCTTTTTCTAACTGGACCAAACATGGCTGGAAAAACCACTTTCCTAAAATCGTTAGGAATATCAATTTATTTAGCGCAGTTAGGAATGGGCGTACCAGCGAAACGAATGAAAATTTCACCATTCAAAGCTCTATTCAGCAGCCTAAATACAACTGATAATCTTAGCATCGGCTATAGCTATTTCTATAGCGAGGTTATGAGGGTTCGTAAGGCAGCAGAAACGCTTCAGAAGGAAAAAAAAGCATTTATGATATTCGATGAGCTGTTTAAAGGCACAAACATTAAAGATGCTTTCGATGGCTCAATGCTTGTCATCAATGGGCTTCTGAAATGGGAATCAGGAATGTTTATACTGGCTTCGCATCTTACCGAACTATCTAAAATGATAGATGAAAAACCATCGGTTTTTTTTAGATACTTCGATTCATCGGTTGATAATGGAAAACCTGTTTTCAGCTATAAGATTTGCGAAGGAAAATCCGATGAGCGTTTAGGCTTAATTATTCTGCAAAATGAGAAAATTGAAAAACTTTTAACTCCCTAGCTATCTTCAAGAAGCCTTATTCAAACTTTAAAAGTTTATTAATACTAAAACAACACGATTTTATATAAATAATTCGTAATTTGTTATCTTGTTCAAACCGATAAGAAATTCACATGAAGAAGTTAATCCTATCCTTATTAGTACTTACGATTCTAAGTACATACTCCTATTCTCAGCCAACAAATCATTACTTCGTTTTAGGCACTACCGATTTCATTCTCGATGGTGAACCTTTCCAAATCATCAGCGGTGAAATGCACCCAACACGTATTCCTGCTGAATATTGGCGTCATCGAATTCAGATGGCCAAAGCCATGGGATGTAATACCATTGCAGCCTATGTGTTCTGGAATTACCATGAGGTAGCAGAAGGTGTTTACGATTTTTCGACATGGAATAAAGATTTAGCCAAATTCATAAAAATAGCACAGGAAGAAGGCATGTGGGTAATACTCCGACCAGGTCCATACGTTTGCGCCGAGTGGGACTTTGGTGGAATTCCGACATATCTACTAAAAATACCAGACATTAAGGTTCGATGCATGGATACTCGTTATATGAAAGCAGTAAAGTACTATTTTGAAAAACTTGCTGAGATTATTAAACCTTTACAAGTAAATGCGGGGGGACCAATTCTGATGCTTCAAATTGAAAATGAATACGGTAGCTATGGTAACGATCGTGAATATTTAAAAACTTTAGCCGAAATTTGGAGAAATAATGGCATTACAATCCCTTTCTTCACTGGTGATGGACCGGCTCAGCACATGCTCGAAGCTGGAAGTTTAAATGGTTGTGCAATTGGGCTTGATTCTGGTTCGGAGCAAAAGGACTTTGACATAGCAACTAGTATGAATCCCGGGGTGCCAATTTTCAGCAGCGAAACCTACCCCGGTTGGTTAACCCATTGGGGCGAGAAATGGGCTAAACCCGATTCAATTTCACTACTTAAGGAGGTTAAATTCTTGATGGATAACAAAAAATCATTCAACTTATACGTTATTCATGGCGGAACGAACTTTGGTTTTACTGCAGGCGCTAATTCAGGTGGTAAAGGCTATGAGCCAGATATTACAAGCTATGATTATGATGCACCTATTAATGAGCAAGGTCTTCCAACCACAAAATACTATGCACTTCGCAAGTTGATTCGATCATATCTTCCAAGTGGAAGTAAACTACCGGAGATACCTAAACCAATTACAGCAATTGAAATTTCTGAGATACAGATGAAACCTTTTGCATCGGTTTGGGATAATCTTCCATCTGCAGTATTATCAGTACAGCCAAAAACATTTGAAGCATTGGATCAAAATCAAGGATTTATGCTTTATCGAACCACGTTAATTGGACATAAGAGCGGTAAACTAGATATTACCCAACTTCACGATTATGCAACTATTTTCTTAAATGGAAATTATATTGGTAAACTTGATCGCAGGGAGGACCTTTCAACATTAAGAGTCCCAAAATCGGATGTTAAAGACCCAATTCTTGAGATTTTAGTTGAAGGAATGGGGCATATCAACTTTGGTCAACATATCGTTGACCCTAAAGGAATTACCGAAAGGGTTACACTCAACGGAATGACGCTGATGAATTGGGAAATCTTTAAACTACCAATGAATGAGGACTTCGTCTTTTCACTTAAATCTTCAACCAGCTTTTTAAAACCAGGTATATTCTTTAAGAGCATTTTTAATCTCAATGAATCGGGCGATACATATTTTGATTTATCTAATTATTCAAAAGGGGTAGTTTGGGTAAATGGGCATAACCTTGGACGATACTGGGAAATTGGACCTCAAAAACGGCTTTATTGCCCTGCCTCTTGGCTTAAAAATGGTGATAACGAGATTATTGTATTTGATTCGCACCTTTTGAACGCAAAACCAATAAAAGGATTTAAAACTCTTGAATAAAAATACTGTTATAATAAATGAATATTGCCTTTATCCTCGTTGAACCGGCAGTTCCCGAAAATGTAGGAGCAGCAGCTAGAGCAATCAAAACTATGGGTTTTTCCGACTTCCGATTGGTTAATCCTTGTGATGATTACCTTGGCACAAAAGCAAAAATGCTTGCTCATGCCTCGCACGATATACTTGAGGGTGCTAACATTTACACATCGTTAGCCGCAGCTATTACCGATTTAGATTTTATTATTGCCACCACAGCAAAGCAGCGCTGGGTTAAGCTAGATATAATACCAAGTAATCAACTGTTACAATTCTTGCTGGAAAAAGAGGATACTATCTCAAATATTGGAATTGTATTTGGTCGCGAGGAATCGGGCTTAACCAACGAAGAGATTAGCATTTGTAATCGGGTATCTACAATTCCTTTGGCAAACCCCTACCCTTCCATAAACCTTGCCCAAACAGTAATGATTTACGCCTACGCTCTTTCAACTTTATATCAACCCGAAAGCGATGGGAATAAATCATTAAATACTGAAAGTTTTAAATCTCTAAAGGAAAAAGTCAACGCCATGTTATCAATAGCAGAAATTACTCCTGATACGATGATTTATGGTCGAATCCACGAGCGAATAACGGAATTAAATGCAAAGGACATACGACTTCTCCACTCAGTTACAACTAAACTACTTGATTCTATTAATAAGTAAAGCAGTCTATTAACTTATAGATTTACCTAATCACTCGTCATAATAAACAAAGGCAACATTTCAAAGGAATTGAAATAAGGTCGAAGCCTATCGGTATTATAAAAACGTTGAATATTTACAACTTTTTTCTGGCTTGTCACAACATCAATAGGCACAGTATCGTAACGACCATTTTTAAGGACCACTAAACGGCCATGGACTCCTTTTAGAATTAAATCAAGCGCTAGGTTTCCAAAGGCCATTGGAACAATTGAATCAATTGCATCGGGCTCCCCACCACGAACAAGATATCCCAAATTTTGGCTAATAATATTAACCGTTTTACCTTTGTTATACTTAGGGGTAAGGTCTTTAATCTGCTTCGATACAAGCTCCCCAATTCCGCCTAATTTAGAATGACCAAATGCATCTTTCTCGGTTCCTTGAACAGCCATCGCCTCCATCCCTTCAAACATAGCGCCTTCGGAAACCAGGAGTGTTGAGTATTTGCTCGGGTTTTTATCTCTATCCTCAATTAGAAGTTTAGTTAATTGGTCGATATTAAATTTAAACTCTGGTATCACACATCTATTGGCAACTCCTGCCATTGTTGGTAGCATTGCCGTAAAACCGGCATATCTTCCAAAAACCTCCATTACTAGAATTCGTTCGTGCGAACCTGCAGAAGTCCTTAAAATATCTGTTAAAGATATTGTTCGAGTAATACAAGTACTAAAACCAATACAGTAATCAGTTCCAGGCACATCGTTATCCATTGTTTTGGGAATTGCAATAACCTTAACTCCCTCCTTATATAATCTAACTCCATAGCTCAGCGTATCATCTCCTCCAATGGGTATTAGAAAATCAATACCCATAAAATGAATATTTTTAAGCACATCAGGCGTTAAATCGTTAATATCCTTTGTATAATTCTCCTGCAGATGATCGGGTACGGCTGATTTTAAAACCTTGCTCGGGTTGGTTCTTGATGTATGCAAGAATGTACCACCCGTTCGAAAAGCTTTATTAACCCTTTCTTCGGTAAGCTCTTCGAAGCAATTGCTATTATCAACTTTTTTATCTCGAATCACCTCTATCATTCCTGCCCAACCTCGCTTAATACCAATAACTTCATAACCTTCGCGAAGCGCTCGTATTGTAATTGCTCTAATTGCAGGATTTAAACCCGGAACATCACCGCCACCAGTTAGAATGGCAATAACCCCTTTACTCTTTTTCTTATTAACAGTCATGCTTTATTACTTTGTTGATTTTGACTAAAGATATGCTATAAAACGATTAAAGTCAAGGGTAGGAAATCAAGATAAAAAACAACAAAAAAGGGTGTATCATAATTTTGACACACCCTTTTAAAAAATATTAAATGTGTTAATTCCAAGTAATCATGAGCTCAGTAATTGAATCACCCTTTACCATAGATTTTGTTGGATTGATCTGAACATTTTTACATCCTGTAACCTCTAGAGCTTTCTGAATCCAGCCAAAAATTCTTGCCTCAAGTACCTCATGATTTATGGGTAGTTTAGATATATTAAGAACCACATGCTTTGCTCCTGTTTCTTTTACTGCAAGTTCAGAAGGATCGTAGTATGAGGGAAGGATTTTACCTGAACGTCCAATAATAAACTGAGGGGTTGCCATTTTTACAAAAATCTTATAAACTCCATTTAAAGCTATTTCAGAGCTAAATCTTCCTGTTTCCCAGCCAGCTTTAACAGCATCACCATTATAAACTACCTTGCCAAGTGCAATGGTTGGCTCAACAGCAGCATCCTTGGCCGAATACCAATCAGAAACGTACACTGGTTTCGACATAATAACCCTTGATGCTTCGGGCATTGCTTTAAGCCACTCTGCATACTTTTCGCCATGGCGAATTTGAACAAAATCTTGAATCGATTTTACCGCTGTACCTTTTACATGCATACTCTAAATTTTATAATGGATTTGAAATATAGTATTATACATTGAATCGGTCAAATCTTTTACAGGAAGATTTCAAAATATGGGGTAAATGGAGTAATATTGTCAACTATTATTAAATATTAAAAGAACATACAAATTCTTAAGCCATGAAAAATTGGATTTTTATTTTTATTCTGTTCAACGCCTACACTTCTTTTAGCCAAATACGTGAAACCGTTGACTTAACGAAAACTGCAAGAAATGTTAAAACAACAAATTATTTAGCCACAAACCCAAAAATGGACAACTACGATGTTGTTTATTATGGTTTAAACCTTGAAGCAACAAACGCAAATGCTACAATATCAGCAGCCACTGTAACCATTAAGGCTAAGGTTGTGAATAGCCCCATGACGGAATTTGTTATTCAGCTAATAAACGCACTCACCGTTTCACAAGTAAAAATTAATGATCAGGTCGTTGTATTCACACATCAAAATAATGAAATTTCATTTAATTGTCCTTCGGCAATTGCTGTTGGATATCTTTTTACAGTTGAAGTTAAGTATTCTGGCATCCCTCCACAAGGGCGAAGTGATGGCTGGCAAAATAGACCAACAAGAGTTCCTCCGGTTACTTGGACATTATCTGAATCATTTCATGCATATGAGTGGTTTCCTGTTAAACAGGTATTAACAGATAAAGCCGATAGTGCGAATGTTTACATTACGGTGCCATCAAACTTAATAGCAGCCTCAAATGGTATATTAAAAAATGTTGTTGATGTTGCAGGAAGTAAAAAAAGATATGAATGGCAAAGTCGTTATCCAATTGATTACTACTTAATATCGGTCACCATTGCTGATTATATTGAGTATGATACCTATGCTCACCCAGTAGGGCTCGCAAATCCGCTTTTAATCCAAAATTATATTTATAACGTACCCGGTTTATTAACTCAATATAAAAATGCTATTGATGGAACAGCTGCTATGATTGAACTTTTCTCCGAAAAATTTGGAATGTACCCTTTTGCCAACGAGAAGTACGGTCATGTTATGGCTCCTATTGGTGGTGGAATGGAGCATCAAACCTTAACGACCCTTTCAACCTACGAAAATTGGTTAATTGCCCATGAGCTGGGTCATATGTGGTTTGGCGATTATGTAACCTGCAGTACGTGGCAAGATATATGGATTAATGAGGGTTTTGCATCATATACTGAATATGTTAATCTTCAATATCTTTCAACTCAGGCCAGTGCTGATAGCTGGATGGTTTCAGCCCAAAACAGCGCAAAATCTGTTCCAGGAGGAAGTGTTTACCTTAGCCTTGCTAATGCCACTGATGAAAATATGATTTTTAGCTCCCAGCTATCATATGACAAAGGAGCAGCAATCATTCACATGCTTAGGTATGAGATTAATAATGATGTGCTATTTTTTAATCTTATTAAGGAGTTTCTTTCACGGTTTGGCCACAAAACTGCTACTGGTGCAGATTTTAAAGGAGTAGTTAATGAGCTAACCGGACAAGATTATACATGGTTTTTTGACCAGTGGTATTACGGTTACGGTTTCCCAACTTTTAGCTTTCAGTACGGATTTAATAGCGAAAGCAAGCCTTGGATAACGGTTTCTCAAACTCCTTCGAGCGCTTCTACTCCACTTTTTAAAACCTCAATGGAGTTAAAATTAACTTTCGATGATAATTCTACATCAACTCAACGAATTCTTATTTCGGAGAAACCACAGACTTTTACCTTTGATTTACCAAAAATCAAATCAATTCAAGTAGATCCACAGAAATGGTTATTGATGAAAACTGGCACAATTACATCGATTGGCAATTTAAATAGTGAAGATTTAAAAATAAGCATTGGACCAAATCCATTCTCAGATAAAATACAGTTTAGCATCGCTGAAAATTTTCAGAATATCAAGGTTTCAATACTAGATGTTACTGGAAAAGTAATGAATCAATCAACATATAATGAGCAACTATTCGAAATTGATGGTTCGAGACTCCCAAAAGGTATATACATCGTTAAAGTATCGAACGGGAAATATACTTCAACAAGAAAATTGGTGAAGGAGTAATCCTATATACACCAATTGGGCTTTGATTCAAGAATAGTTGGATTTTTTACAATATACTTGAGGTATCGGAATAGCTTTCCGCCATGCATCGCATCAACAACCCGATGGTCAAGCGCAGCACCCAATGATATAATCCTACGTGGTAAAATTACATCATTTACCACGTAGGGTTTTTTATTCACCCCTCCCATTATCAACACAAATGGCACATTTGAAATGGGAAATAACGCTGGGTAACCCATATCAAGGCCAATAGACCCAATATTAGATATCACATAAGAACCAAAGCTATCGGCCTTAAAATTTAGGAATGGAATAGGCATTCCCCAATCGATGGTTAATTTTCTGATAATAAAAGTAATCCAAGTTCTGAAAGGCCAAGGAATGGCTGTAACGCTATCTCTAAGTCTCATGGTATTGTTCTGGGTACCATTTCGCGATCTCTTAATCTCATCAACCATTATCGCTGAGAGTTCGCTCAGTGTTAGTGTATCTGCATTGTGAATCTTTATTGAACTCATCTGCGATTCGCCAATAAGAACACTAACCATTGCATCAATACTTTTGCGTTTTACAATACTGCCCCTCCTAACATAAGCATTTAGTTCAGGTATTTCCTGCTTTAGAGCCCTTGCAACAGCTAAAGTAAAAATATGTGTAAGAGTAATTTTTAACCCCTCCTTACGTTTCTGCGATATATATAATTCAAGGTCTGTAACATCGACCTCTACCGAGCCAAATATTTTTGAATCAACAGGTTTCTTATAGATTGATATTGCAATTTTGCGCCAGCTAGTATTTAAATTATCGTTTGACATCATTTTGAGTACAAAATTTGATTCGTAAAATACAAACCATTGTTAATAATTAGGGACTTAACTATAAAATAAGAAAAGCAAAATAAACTAAATTGCCCAATAAATATCGAATATAGGCTAATGTAAAATAAAACTTTAGAATTACAATGACCTTAAGTTTTTACAAGAAATTTTAAAGGTTTCAAATAAGAATTGCAAAATTCTATCCTTTCAATTACTTTTATCACGAACCAATTGACATGAATAATACTCTAATACTTTTTATAAAAAATAGCCTTTATGATTAAATCATCCCGCTCAACATTAGTTCCAATTACTATTATTGGTGTTCTGTTTTTTATTTTCGGATTCGTTACTTGGCTCAATGGCACTCTGATTCCGTATTTAAAAATAGCTTGCGAACTGAATACTTTCCAGTCCATGTTCGTAGCTTTCGCATTCTATATTTCCTATTTTGTTATGGCTCTGCCATCGTCATGGATTTTGAAGCTAACTGGTTTTAAAAAAGGAATGATGCTCGGATTACTCGTAATGGCTATTGGTGCTTTAATCTTTATCCCAGCCGCTCATTATCGTAAATATGAACTATTTTTAATAGGTTTATTTGTTATTGGCACAGGTCTTTCTATCCTTCAAACAGCTTCAAATCCATATATCACCATTCTTGGTCCTATTGAAAGCGCAGCAAAACGTATCAGCATAATGGGAATCTGTAACAAAGTTGCAGGTTTTCTTGCGCCCATCATACTAGGAGCGATAATCCTTTCAGATGCTGATATGCTTGTAAAAGAGTTAAATGGTCTTGACTCAGCAGCAAGATCTATAAGGCTTGATGAGATTGCTTCAAGGGTAGTAAACCCATACATTATCATGGCAGCTATTCTTACTGGACTTGCATTAATGGTAAGGTTCTCGCCTCTACCTGAGGTTGAAATGGAGCAGAATGGCGATGGTAATGCTTACACAGCTAAGGATAGAAAAAATGTATTTATGCACCCAAACCTTGTTTTAGGAGTTTTAGCCATCTTTCTTTATGTTGGCGTCGAGGTACTTGCTGGTGATACACTTCCAATGTACGGTCAATCGCAAGGAATTGCTTTATCAGAGGCCAGAAACTTTACTTCATATACCCTTGCTGCAATGGTTATCGGTTATATAATTGGTATTGTTTCAATTCCTAAATTTATCTCACAATCTAGAGCATTAGCAATTTCTGCCGGAGCAGGAATTGTTTTTAGCTTATGTGCAATTTTCACAAATGGCTATACATCTGTTCTTTTTATAGCAATACTAGGATTAGCAAATGCTCTTATGTGGCCAGCAATTTGGCCGTTGGCAATTCATGGGTTAGGGAAATACACCAAGATTGGCTCCGCAATGCTCATTATGGGTATTGCTGGTGGTGCATTACTACCATTACTTTGGGGAAAATTATCGATGATTCACTCTGTTGGTCACCAACAGGCATACTGGATTATGGTTCCTTGCTACCTTTATATCCTTTACTATAGCCTAAATGGGCATAGAGTTTTAGATTGGAAATCGATACAAAAAAGAGTTGAGTAATAATTATTGAACTGACAACGATGAAAACGATAAGAATAATTTCAATTTTAATTTTGGCTCTATTCTCTCAGCAAATTACAGCCCAACAACCAAGTATTAACTGGGACAAATGGAATTTCTTAATTGGCGAGTGGGTTGGCGAAGGGAATGGGCAACCAGGCCAAGGTAGCGGTTCATTTACCTTTAAAACCGATTTAGATGGGAAAATTTTAGTTAGAAAAAGCCACACCGATTTCCCTGCCACAGCCGATAGACCTGCAGCTGTCCATAATGATTTAATGTGTATTTATCTTGACTATACTGGTTCTGCCGCAAAAGCAATTTATTTTGATAACGAGGGTCATGTTATACATTACGGTATAAACTATTCCGAAAAATCAATTGTTTTTACGAGTGATATTATTCCAAACACAGCTCGATTCAGACTTTCGTACACTTTAATCAGTAGTGATACCTTAAATATTAAATTTGAATTTGCATCGCCTCAAACTCCTGAAGATTTTAAGACATACCTTGAAGGGAAATCCATGCGGAAAAAGTAAATTTTAGATGATCAATATCACCTAAAATATTCTACACCAATATGATTTATCAACTACTTTTGTTACCTTAGTAAGCAATTAGTGAATCTATTAATATGCTTAAGTATAAACGATACGCAAGAATTTTATTTCCGGTATTATTCATACTTGTATTTGCCATACTAGGTGTGCTCTACACCAATTATTCATGGCATAAAATTGAAAATGAAAGAATTGAAATTATTCTTCAGCTCTGCAAATCAATTGAAGCAACTTTTCCGAAGGTTGAAATAAACAAACTCGATGCAAGTCCAAACGATATTGATAAATCACAATATCTGGTAATCAAAAATATTTTAAAAGAAATAATTAGCATCAATAAGAATGCACGGTTTGCTTACCTATACACCAGAAAAGATGGCAAATTATACTTCATTGCAGATTCTGAGCCTGAAGATTCAAAAGATTACTCCCCTCCTGGACAAGAATACACCGAAGCTCCGTTGGCTTATTATCAGCCTTTTATCGACGGAAAAACCTTAGTTACAGGTTCAGTTTCGGATAGATGGGGAACTTGGAGAAGTGCGCTTATACCCATAAAGGAGAATTCTAATAGTAGAACCACAGCCGTTTTTGCTATGGATTTTAATGCAGCCTCATTGAAAAATGCTATTCTATACGAGGTAATAAAATCCGGACTCCTTGCAACCTTACTTATAATTGTAATTTTTGTATCTATCAAAATTAAGAGCAAAAACATAAAATTTAAAAATGAAATTATTCAGCGCAAGCTGGCAGAGCAGACGCTAATAGAAAACAAAGAGCTTTATAGGCTGCTTGCCGATAAAATGACTGACGTAATTTGGTTAATGGACTTAAAAGGTAAAAGCCTTTACGTATCACCCTCTATCACACAGTTTACAGGATTTAGCGTCGAAGAGTATTTGCAGCAAAAGATCGATGATCGATTTACCAAAGAATCTGCTAATAATGCAAAACAAATTCTTATGAATGAGAGTAGTCAGCTATCTACTTCTTATGAAAATTTAAAAGAATTCCGGTTAACTCAGCAGCTTGAATACATTTGCAAAAACAATCAGACCAAATGGGGTGAGTTAATCATTACCCCATATTTCGGGGATAATAATCAGCTAATAGGCGTACATGGAGTTACTAGGGATATTACCAAGCGTAAACTTGCAGAGGAAAATCTAAACAATTCGCTCGCCCTAATGGACGCTACAATAGAGTTAACCGATAATGGTATTCTTGTCGTTAACAGCAAAGGTGGTGTTGTAAAAGCCAATAGCCGATTTATCGAGATGTGGTCTATTCCACAAGAATTAATTGCTGAAGCGAATGACCAAAAATTAATTGATTCAATTCTTGAACAACTTGTCAACCCCGATACATTTTTAGTAAAGGTAAAACAACTTTATAACGAACCCTATTCCGGGAGTTTTGATATAGTTTGCTTTAAGGATGGGCGTGAATTTGAACGCATATCCAAACCAATGCTTGTTGATGGTAAGCCTAAAGGAAGAGTTTGGTCATTCAACGATATCACAAAACATAAGCAGATTATCGAATCGCTTAAACAAAGCGAAGAAAGATTCAGATCCGTTTCTCAAACCGCAAACGACGCAATTATTACGGCTAATTGTTCAGGAATGATAATTGAATGGAATAATGGCGCTGAAAAAATATTCGGGTACAACGAATCTGAAATCATTGGACAACCATTAACTGTTATTATCCCTCAAAACTTTACTCATCAGCATATTGAAGGAATTAAACGCATAGAGCAGGGCGGCGAAAAGCATGTGATGGGAAGAACCGTAGAGCTCTTCGGATTGAAAAAAAATGGTGTCATTTTTCCCATTGAGCTGTCGCTATCGGAATGGGAATCATCCGAAGGTAAATTTTTCACAGGAATTATTCGCGATATCACTGAACGCAAGCAGATTGAAAAAGATATCCAAATGCTTGCAAACGCAATGAAGAGCATTAATGAATGCGTAAGCATAACCGACATTGATAACAAACTCCTTTTTGTGAATGAATCATTTTTAAAAACGTATGGTTATACCGAAGATGAGCTCATAGGAAAAAACATGGAGTTGATCCGTTCTTCCAATAATAAAGTTGAAATAGTAAGCCAAATTTTACGATCAACACTTCTTGGTGGCTGGGATGGAGAGCTATTAAATATCCGAAAAAATGGTAGTGAATTTCCCATTCATCTGTCAACATCAGTTATTCACGACAAAGACTCAAAACCCATTGCTCTTATCGGAGTTTCATCGGATATAACGGAGCTTAAACTAGCCGAAAAACACCGCAAGCAAGCAGCAAGAGAAAACAAAATGCTTGCAAATGCCATGAAGAGTATCAATGAGTGCGTGAGCATAACTGACATGGAGGATAAAATCCTTTTTGTGAACGATTCATTTTTGAAAACCTATGGTTACACTGAAGATGAGCTGATCGGCAAAAATGTGGCAATAGTTCATTCCCCAAATACTCCTATGGAAATAGTTGAACGAATATTACCCTCCACGCTAAGTGGTAGATGGGATGGTGAACTATTAAACATTAAGAAGGATGGTAGTGAGTTTCCCATTTTTCTTTCAACATCGGTTATTCACGATAGTGATGCAAAGCCAATTGCTCTAATCGGTGTCTCGTTGGATATTACAGAAAGAAAAAAAGCCGAGGAATTGCTTAGGCAAAGCGAAGTACGTTATCGTACTTTGGTTGACAATGTTGGTGAAGGTATTGGTTTTGTTGATCCGAATGAAGTTTTTGTTTTTGCAAACCCTGTTTCGGAGACTATTTTTGGTGTTAACAAAGGTGGATTGGCAGGAAGGAATCTAAAAGAATTTATCAGCGAAGAACAGTATGCATCAGTTCGTAATCAAACCCAAGCACGTCAAGAAGGAAAGAAAAATAGTTATGAAATTGAATTTACTCGGAGTGATGGTGAAATTCGTAATCTACTCATTTCTGCCGTTCCTCAATTCGATGATAACGGTGTTTTCGTTGGTGCTTATGGCGTTTTCCGCGATATCACAAACCGCAAGCAGGCAGACGCAGTTATTCAACAGCAAAACAAAGAACTTAAAGCGCTCAACAATACGAAGGATAAATTTTTTTCCATTATTGCTCACGATCTAAAAAGTCCTTTTAACACCCTCTTAGGGCTAACTGAACTTTTAGCAGAAAACCTTCACGTTTATGATATAAATACAACCGAAACAATTGTCGAAAGCTTGAATTCTACCACCCAACAAACCTATAAATTATTAGAGAATTTACTCGACTGGTCGCGGAATCAGCAAAATAGAATTGATTTTAATCCAATCAAAAATGACATCAGTAGTATATCGGCTGAAATAATAAGCTTGCTAAAACCTACGGCCGACAAAAAAAACATTTCGCTGATACTAGAAACCAAAGCACCTAATTTTGCATCGGCTGATACGTATATGGTAAATGCGGTTATTCGAAATCTAATAAGCAATGCCATTAAATTCACACGCGAGAATGGTTCAATAAAAATTAATACCAAAAAGCAAGACTCCATGGTTCTAATCTCGATATCAGATAATGGTGTGGGAATTAAACCAGACAATGTTAACAAGCTATTCCGAATAGATACAAACATTAGCCAACAGGGCACATCAGGCGAAAAAGGAACTGGTTTAGGATTAATCCTATGTAAAGAGTTTGTTGAAAAACACGGTGGAAATATTTGGGTTAAAAGTGAGGTTGGAATTGGAAGTACCTTTTACTTTACGTTGAAACAAGTCAATGATAAGTTTATGTAATTACTACTATGATTTTCAACACCATAGTAGTTTTAGATGACTTGAGTAATTGTTCGTTAATTTTTGAAGACATATTAAAATTGTGAACCCCTTTAACAAATATTTCAGACGCTTCAATGAAAACGTCAACCCCTTTGAGTAAAACATAAAACCCTCTTACTATTACATCAGGTGCTGACGTTCATATGTTAAAACTATCTTGACTTAACGGAAGATCAATTCTATAGTATTGTTCCACCGATAATGCAGTAGGGACTATCCCTCCTTAAATTGATTTTGAGATTTAGTTTTGGCTTTAATTAACCAATTAAGTCTTTTCTTGACGTTTTCTACATAATTACCTCCAAATTTCAATTCATTTTCATTTAGATTATTGAGAAACAGTTGATAGTACCAAATAGCCTTATCAATATCTTTTAATTTTTCGTCGTAAAGATTTGCTATATTCATACAAGTTATTGGGGAATAACTCATGTCAAGAGATTTTTTATATAATTTTATTGCTTCATTATACATGCAGCTATCCTTATAGCTAGCAGCTAATAATGCGAATTAACAGTTGAAAAAACAGAAAAAGGCTACGGCTAATCTGCCGAACACATGAACGAGCAAGCCGTTAGTAGAACGAACAAGTGACGCTCTTTGAATTTCAGTATGAACCTGAAGCCAGTTGAATGCCGA
>JANYLA010000135.1 GCA_025361485.1 Bacteroidales bacterium | reverse complement strand
TCGTAAAGCCAAATTACAAGCCGAGCAAGAAATCGTAAGGTTAAACACAGTTGATATAACAGAGCGAAAAAACGTTGAAGATATTCTTCGGAAAAGTGAAGCGAGTCTCAAAACCCTGATTAAAACAATTCCCGATCTTATTTGGTTAAAAGATAAAGATGGAGTATATCTTGCGTGTAATAATATGTTTGAACGCTTTTTCGGTGCGACGGAATCAGAAATTGTTGGTAAAACTGATTTTGATTTTGTAAATAGGGAATTGGCTGAATTCTTCCGCGAGCATGACCAAAAAGCAATGGGATTGGGAAAGCCTTCCAGTAACGAAGAATGGATAACTTTTGCTGATGATGGTCATCGAGCGTTATTAGACACAATAAAGACACCAATGTTCGACAATGAAGGGAAACTGGTTGGGGTTCTTGGCATCGCACGGGATATAACTGAACGAAGGGAATCGGAAGAAGAAATTAAAAGAAATGTTGACATACAAAATGCTATTAATTCGTTACTTGCATTATCATTAGAAGATCTAATTTTAGAAGATTTTCTATCGCGAACTTTAGATTTGCTTTTTTCACTTGAAATATTTTCTTTTGAAAAGAAAGGTGCGATTTTTATTGCTGATAACTCGTTAGATAAACTTATAATGAAGGTTCAGAAATCCTTATCACCTGAGTTGTTGGAACTATGTTCAAATATTCCTTATGGTAGATGTCTGTGCGGTAAAGCCGCTATAACCAAAAAAATTGTTTTCGCTTCATGTATCGATCAAGAGCACGAGATACTTTTTGAAGGAATAGCTCACCACGGTCATTATTGTGTTCCAATATTATCTTCAGATAATATACTAGGAGTTCTAAATATATATGTAAAAAACGGTTATGAAAGCAGAACAGAAGATGTGGATTTATTAACCGCAATTGCTAATACTTTAGCAGGTGTTATTGAACGCAAACAAGCTGAAGAAAGATTGAGTAAAAGTGAAGAAAAATACAGAAGTATTTTCGAAAATGTACAGGATGTATATTATGAAACTTCAATTGGAGGAACAATTCTTGAGATTAGTCCTTCAATCGAAATATTATCCAAAGGTCAATATAAGCGAGAGGAAATAATAGGAAAATCAATGTATGACTTTTACTCGGATGCTAATAGAAGGCTTACTATTTTAAAATCGTTAGAAGAGAATGGTTCAGTTCTGGATTATCCTGTACCTATGATGAATCGCGATGGTTCAATAGTACCCTGCTCAGTATCATCAAAAATATGTTTGGATAAAAATGGTAACCCATTAATGATAGTAGGTACTATTCGGGATATTACCGAGCGTACAAAAGCTGAAGAAGCAATAGCAGTTAAAAACGCTAACTTGCAAACTCAACAAGAAGTATCGCTCGATGGTATTCTGGTTGTTGATGAGGCTGGCGATATTGTATCATATAATGCGCACTTTATTGAAATGTGGGGTATTCCACCTGAAATTATAAAATCAAAGTCCGATAAATATACCTTAGATTATGTGGTCAATCAGGTTAGCGACCCAAATGTTTTTCTAAAAAAAGTCATTTACCTTTACGAAAACCAAGGTGGAAAAAGTCGAGACGAAATCTTACTTAAAGATGGAAGAATCTTCGATCGCTATTCAGCCCCGATGAATATGCCGGATGGTCGCTATTTGGGTAGGGTATGGTATTTCCGAGATATTACAGAGCGCAAATTAGATGAACGCGAAAAATTCCGACTTTTAGATATTGTCGAAAAAAGTTTGAATGAAATATATGTGTTTAATCCCAATACTCTTAAATTCGAATATCTTAATCAAGGAGCACTACAAAACCTTGGCTATGAATTCGAAGAAATGAAAAATATGACGGTGCTTGATATAAAACCCGAATTTACAAAACCTGTTTTTGAAAAAATGCTTGAACCATTAATCAGGGGCGATCTAAACATTTTAGTTTTTGAAACCATTCATAAGAGAAAGAATGATACTGAGTATCCGGTTGAAGTTCATTTGCAGTTGCATAAGCAAGAGGATAAAAGTTTATTTTTTGCTGTCGTTAGTGACATAACTGAGCGCAAACTTTCAGAACAAGCA
>JANYLA010000070.1 GCA_025361485.1 Bacteroidales bacterium | reverse complement strand
GTGTTGTGAAAACCATCTCTCCTTACAATTTTACTCCCACAGTAAAAGCACTTTTTTTATTCATAACCTTTCATTTAACTCAAAGATAGTAGTTGCAATGCTTTCATGTATTTTTAACACCATAAATGTCCATTAACCCTTATAAAACGATACTTTTTAACATTATCTGTATATGAACTTCGTCAGAATATTTATGAATTATACCTTGAGTGTAGGCCTACTCACAAAGTATACTCCTAAAAAAACTAACACTGTTGCAATAATTTTTGGAGTATCGAGCAAATCCTGGCCAATTATTATAGCCACAATCGATGCAATCACAGGCTGAGTGTAATTATAAATACTTACTGTTGTAGCCCTTACCTGACGTAGCCCCCAACTCATTAGCAAATATGCAATAAATGTTGATCCAAGCAGGACAAAGAAAACAGAACCCCATATTGAAGCAGGGATTGTAGACCAACTATTATTAACTAAATCGCTAAACCCCAATGGTGTGATAAAAATCAGGCCAACAAAAAAAACTCCTCTCATCACGGTAATTGGGTCGTAGCGCTGCATTAAGGGTTTTGCAATAACAAGGTAGCCCGCATAGGCAAATGTGCTTAAGAATATCATCAAATTTCCAAGGAAATGCTCGGAGCTAAAGCTGATTACACCACGATTTAAAATGATAAGCAATGCGCCACTTGCACCGATAATCATTCCGAAAATCTTAATAAAAGTAATCCGTTCACCAATTGCCATGGAGGCGATAATCATCACAAGAATTGGATTTATGGTTACAATAATTGCTGAATCGATGGGAGATGTAAAGTTCAACCCATTTAAAAAAATGAACTGATTAAAAGCAACACCCAAAAAACCTGCGGCGATAAATCGGGGATAATCCTTACGTTGAATTTTCTCTTTCTTAAAAAACAGCGAAAGCAGATAGAATAGAGTGAATGCAGTAATAATGCGTAATAGAGTAAACCCATTTGGCAATAAATAATTTGGCATTATTCCCTTAGCCACAGCGTAATTAATTCCAAAAAAAACATTCGCTCCGAGTATGGAAAGGTGAGCTTTTACAATCTTATCCTTTAACATGTAGATATTTATCAATCAAAATATAGCCGACAAAAGTATTGAAAAAAACAAGTCCCACTATTGACCATTTATTTAATCATTAGTTTAAACCACTTTTAACGATTCAGTAACATAATATTCCTATTTTTGTTATCAAACAAAACATAGAATGCACAAAACAATACCCAATATAAGCGATAATCCGTTATCTAAAATCAAACTGAGAAATGCGTTTTACCCAATCATTATTGGGTTAGGCGTTGTTGGATATCTTTTTTACCGAGAATTTAATCCAAAAGCATTTGATGTTATCACATTTACTTGGTGGTCCGCTTTCTGGATTTTCATTGCCTTTTGTTTTATGGGATTGCGCGATTTTGGCTATATGTTAAGGTTAAGGGTCTTAACCGAAAATATGCTCAGCTTTAGGCAATCATTTAGGGTGATTATGCTTTGGGAGTTCTCATCGGCAATATTACCATCCGCTTTTGGAGGAACAACTGTTGCAACAATTTATGTAAACAAGGAAGGGCTAAGCGTTGGAAAAAGCTCAGCCGTTGTGATGATAACCTCTTTCCTCGATGAGCTATATTTTGTCTTAGTATTCCCTATACTGATTTTGATGGTCACGCCCCAGGCGTTATTTGGGCTCGGAATAACTTCAGGTCTTTCAAGTTTTGCTCAAGATATTTTGATTTTCTGCATAGTTGGTTTTCTCCTAAAACTTGTTTGGGTTATATTACTTGCCTATGGACTTTTCGTAAACCCAAGAGGATTAAAGTGGCTTATAATGATCATTTTCAAACTTCCTATTTTACGCAGATGGAAACATGGCGCTAATCGAGCTGGTACCGATATTATTTCTAGCTCAAAAGAGTTCAAAAAAAAATCATTTCTGTTTTGGCTAAAGGCTTTTGGAACAACATTCCTTTCATGGTCATCGAGGTATTTCGTGGTTAACGCTTTATTGTTGGCTTTTTTCTCAGTAAATCATCATTTGCTAATTTTTGTTCGCCAACTGGCGATGTCTGTTATACAATTAGTTAGCCCAACTCCTGGCGGCAGCGGGTTTTCAGAATATATTTTTACGCGATATCTTAGTGAGTTTATCCCTGTTGATGCTGCTTTGCTTGGTTCGGTGGTAATTGCAATGGCATTGCTTTGGCGTATGATAAGCTATTACCCTTACCTGCTAATCGGTGCAATTATTTTTCCAAGATGGATTAAGTCGAAGTTTGTTGGTAAAGTTTAAGACTAATTAGATGATTGTATTTTATATCACCGGAACAAGTTCAGGAATTGGCAAAGCCCTTGCTAAGCAAGCACTGCAAATCGAAGATTCAATTGTGTACGGATTTTCGAGGAGTTGCTCTATTGAAAACTCAAGGTATAAACACACTACCATTGACTTAAGTAAAGTTGATGAGACCTTAAATATCAACCTCGAAAACCATTCAGATGCTTACAAAGTAGTATTAATCAATAATGCAGGAATAATCGGTGATGTTAAACCGATTGGGAAACAAAACAATGAATCAATTGTCAAAGTATTTAACCTAAATACCATATGCCCTGCAATACTCTCCAATAAGTTTATTCAAATCTATAATGAAGAAAATATTTCTAAGATAATTGTCAACATTAGTTCAGGTGCAGCCAGACATTCCATTGAATCGTGGGCACCTTACTGCGCTTCAAAGGCAGCAATCGACATGTTTTCGCAAGTACAGCAGGCTGAAAATGATTACGATTCCAAAGGTCTAAAGATTTTTTCAATTGCGCCTGGAATTGTCGATACCAATATGCAACAGCATGTTAGATCAACTAAACCGCAAGATTTCCCTCATCTCGAAAAATTTATTGGATATAAAACAAAAGGACAGCTGACATCAGCTGAATCGGTAGCAGCAAAAATTCTTGAGGTGATAGATAAACCAGAAAGACATCAAAATGTGCTCCTTGATGTAAGGCAGCTTTAGGCTTTCTCTTTGATCGAACGAATAAGCGATTCGAGAATCAAACGACCATCGGTATTTCCAAGCTCATCGTCAGATGCTCTTTCGGGGTGAGGCATCATTCCAAAAACGTTCATGGTTTTGTTACAAACCCCTGCAATGTTCTCCAATGAACCGTTTGGATTAACTGCCTCCGAAACATTCCCATTCTCGTCGCTATAACGGAAAAGGATTTGTCCATTCAAACGCATCTGAGCAATGGTCTCCTTATCGGCATAATATTTCCCTTCACCATGCGCAATAGGAACTTTAAGCGCTCTATTACGTGGAAGATGATTGGTTATTGGAGCGATTTTGCTATCGGGAATCAAATAAACATTTTTGCAAGAAAACTTGCGGTGGTTGTTGTGCATTAAAGCGCCAGGCAAAAGACCTGCTTCGCATAGGATTTGAAATCCATTGCATATTCCAAAAACATAACCACCATTATTTGCAAACTCAATTACCCTCTGCATAATTGGTGAGAAACGAGCCAATGCACCTGAACGTAGATAATCGCCGTATGAAAAGCCGCCTGGCAATACAATAACATCGACATTCTGAATATCGGTATCCTTATGCCAAAGTTCAACAACTTCTTGCTCAAGAATATTCTTCAAAACATAGACCGTATCGCGGTCGCAGTTTGAACCTGGAAATATTACAACGCCAAATTTCATCTGTTCTAGTTTTGTTTGTTAAGGTCAGATGGAATGTCCATGATGTTGAAATTTATTCATTCCGGTTTGCATATTGCTAATCATGGACATTTCATAGTAGCAATTTGAATTTCGGGGCAAAGATAGATATAAAAAATTAGCTTCCAAAGGCTAATAATGGTTCTAACGACAATCCTATGAAGTTGGATATTTAACAGTATCTTAAACTGAATTATCAGATTAATCCATTATAAATTAAGATCAAACTATTTTAATGACAATGACATTGAACACCTTTCATATTTTCTTGCTGATTTGGCTAGAATCCTTAACTTTAGCAAAACTTAAAGAGCTATGAAGATACTAAGGATAATAGCCACTGCCATGCTAGCAGTTATTCTATTTTTTGGTCTATTTATAATCTATTCAACCATTACCTACTACGATCCTCCCCAAGAGCTCATTATTTCGGAAAAAGCTAAACCCGATACGATTCAATGCAACTCCGAACTTAGCGCAATATCGTGGAATATTGGATATGCGGGGCTAGGCGATAACATGGACTTTTTCTACGATAGCGGCAAAAAAGTTCGTGACACCTATGAGAGAACAATTTCCAACCTCGATTCTATTACACGATTCGTTAAGACGAAAACATCTTCCGTTTTTTATCTGATTCAAGAGGTTGATCTTTACTCAAAACGAAGCTATTATGTCAACGAAATAGATATAATACTTGCACACAAAAATTACTCGTCGGCTTTCGCCCCAAACTATGATGTGAGATTCGTGCCTATTCCGCCATCTTCGCCAATGGGTCGGGTTAAATCAGGTATATTGAGTTTAAGCAAATTTGCGCCAACGAAATCAACTCGCTTTGGCTACCCCGGAAAATTCAGTTGGCCTACAAGGCTATTTAACCTGAGAAGATGCATGCTAGTAAATCGATATCCAACAAATAACGGAAAAGAGTTCGTACTCATCAATTCTCACATGTCGGCTTTTGATGATGGAAGCCTTAAGAAGCAGGAAATGCAATACCTAAAAGACTTTGTGCTTAATGAATATTCAAAAGGTAACTATGTAATAGTCGGTGGAGATTGGAATCAGTCTCCACCCGAATTCAAATTAAACACCTTTGGCGAAAACTATAAGGTTGATTTCTTTATTCTTACCAACGTCAACGCTAATTTTATGCCAATTGATTGGAAATGGGTTTTTGATCCCAGATATCCAACAAATCGATACCTCAACGAATCATTTACTCCTGGTCAAACATATAGCTCGATAATAGATTTTTTCCTTGTTTCACCGAACATCGAGGTAGTTGAGAATCATACTTTCAATCTTAAATTTGTTAGCTCCGATCATAATCCAATAACAATAAAATTTAGACTTCAGCAATAGGGAAAAACCATAAAGGAAAGATTGCAGTGGGGGTAAAACAAACCAATAAATCATGTTTCAACAGAATAATGACTCGATTTTAATCATCCTAAAGGCTGAATTCACAATAAATAATCAACATATTAGTCATTCATTTTAAAATAAACCCTCTTAGACCTTTGCAGATTTGCAAAGTATTTATATTTTTAGCAAGTTTAAGCTTAATGAAATTTAATATTTTTAAGCTCACAAACGAAGTATTAATAAACGTACAGTATTGAATCAGGGGAAGCAACCTGATTAAATTTCAGGCATTTTGATATGATTGTAACGGATCAGGATCTTCAATACTTTGTAACTACACTTAAAAACGTTGCCAAATACGATTTTTCGGAATATTCTGATAAATCATTGAAGCGGCGCTTGCTTAAGGTTTTAACCGATTTGAACCTCGATCTTGGAGGTTTAATAACGAACATCAAGCAGGACAGCTGTTTTGCTGAGAACATTGTTAAAGAGATTACAGTAAATACAACCGAACTTTTCCGCGATCCTCCCATTTGGCATTTGCTTCGCTCACGAGTTCTTCCTCGATTCAAAAATAATAAAACCATCAATATTTGGCATGCAGGCTGCTCCACCGGTCAGGAGGTATATTCAATGATGATTTTGCTGAACGAGATGGATATGCTCGACAAGGCAAAAATATTCGCCACCGACCTAAATACCGATGTACTTGATGCCTCCAAAAAAGGAGTTTACAAATATCGATTCAACATTGGCTACCTCGATAATTTTGATAAGGTTATCAAACAAAACCCTCTCAACTTTGAGGAGTATAACGATGTCCCTTACGAAAAATATTTCGATATCGACAAGTTAAAAGATACTATCACCATTAAGAAATTCCTTACCGAAAAACCAATATTCCGGAAACACGATTTAGTAAATGACGGGAATCTGTTTTTTGCAAAATTTGATTTAATACTTTGCCGAAACGTTATTATTTACTTTAACTATAGCCTACAGAATAAAGTTTTTGAACTTTTTCACGCTAATTTATACCCTAAAGGATGCCTTCTACTCGGAATGCATGAAACAATCCTTGGGCCTTGGGCAAATAAGTTCGAAAAAATTGGTCAGGCTTACGTTAAAAAATAATTGAATAGCACAAATAAATTGAATTGAGATGAAGTATACACAAAACCTGAACCTGAATAAACAAATCCTACTATTCACCATCCCTATAGTAGTGATCTTGTATGCAGCCTCTGGTTTTTCAGTTTATCATCTTGCAAAAAAAAGGGTTCTACTTTCAGCCCAAAAGGAGATGGAAGTTTATCTCGGTAAGATGTCAGAAACCATTCAGCTGGTCGAGAATCAAACTGGTCTTGGTTTTAACAATTCCGATTATCTTGTCTTGAAACCTTTCTTTAACCAAAATGCATTTTACAAAACCGATTTTCCTTTTATTCTCGATAATTCAGGTCAATATATTCTTCATGCCTATAAAGAGGGTCAAAGAATACCAAGTTCCCTTTTGCAACAATTAAAAACATCTCATAGCAAACAAGGATTTATCAGCTATACCGATTATAAAGATGGCAACAAGTTGGATATGCTGTTCAGCTACAAGTACATCGATTCTTATGGGACTTATCTCGGAATATCGGTCAATAAGAGCGAGATTCTCGAAAGTCTTTCTCAAAATAAACTTGTTTTAATATTTGTTGTATTATTTGCTTCGCTTGTTTTCTACTTAACGATAACAATTATCCTGAAACCAGTCATTCAGCTCTTGAAAGAGATTACTGAATCGGTTAAAAAATTATCAAAGGGTGACAGTCCGAATAAAATTGACTTTAATCAAAATAATGAAATTGGACAAATCGTAGAATCTATCAACGATCTAATCGATAACCTTAAGCATAAGGCCGACTTCGCTAACGAAATCGGAAAAAATAACCTTGATGCTAACTTTAAGGTAATCGGAGATCAGGATATTCTGGGCACATCGCTACTTAACATGCGTCAAAGTTTAAAACTGGCGAACACTGAGGAGGGAAAAAGAAAAAAAGAGGATGACCTACGAAATTGGTCAACAGCTGGAATTGCGATGTTTGGTGACATTCTTCGTCAAAATAATAACAATCTAGCCAAACTAGCCGACAACGTTATTCAAAATCTTGTTAACTACCTCGATGCTAATCAAGGCGGACTGTTCATTTATAACGATGAAGATCCAGAGTATAAACATCTTGAATTACTTTCAGCCTTTGCATATAATCGCAAGAAATTTTTTGAAAAAAGAATTGCAATCGGTGAAGGGCTCGTTGGTACCTGTGCTGTAGAAAAGGAGACAATCCATCTAAAAGAAATCCCAGCCGATTATATTCGCATAACGTCAGGCCTAGGAGAGGCCGTTCCTACATCGTTGCTAATTGTTCCTCTAAAACTTGAAGAAGCCATCTTTGGTGCAATCGAGATTGCATCATTCAGCGACTTTAAAGACTCCGAGATTGAATTTGTAGAAAAAATTGGAATTAGCATTTCATCAACACTTTCATCCGTTAAAAATAACATTCGTACAAACCAGCTCCTCGAACAATCACAACAGCAGCGCGAAGAAATGGCTGCTCAGGAAGAGGAGATGCGTCAGAATATGGAAGAAATGCAGGCCACCCAAGAAGAAATGGCTCGTAAATCATTGGAAATGGAGGGTATGTCCGCTTCCATTAATGAAGCACTGCTATACTGCGAGTTAAATGAGGATGGAAGCATTATCAACCCTAACAATAATATAGCAGCTTTAATGAGTTGCACTAGGCAAGAACTTGAAGGGGAAAGTCTTACAGAATTTATTCATTCTGACGAAAAAGGGATGTTTAAGGGTACCTGGGCCGATGTCTTGTCGGGCAGCACATTCAAATCTACCATGCATTGGGTTGATAAAAATTCGAACGAATTATACATACTTGCTAGTATTAGCCCCGCATTTGACGAGTTTGGTTCCATTTTCAAAATCTATTTCCTTGGACAGGATGTTACCGAATCCAAAAAACTTGAGATTAGAGCGCATAAACAGGCCGAAGAGATTGAGCAAAGCCTACTCGAAATTCAGGTTGAGCAGGAGCTCAATTTGCAACGTGAGGATGAAATGAAAGCGCTCCTTTTGGTTCTCGACCATACTTGCTTAATAACGGAACTCGATCCTGCAGGTGTAATTACCTACATCAACAATAAAAACACCGAAGTACTTGGAGGTGATAAAGATGAGATTGAAGGAAAACTTATCTCTGAACTAGATTTCGTTGCTAAAAACAGACCAAAAGAGTTCAAGAAGTTCTGGGAGAATCTATCTAAAGGGCTTAAGCAAGATAGAGAATTCAGCTTAAATATTGATGGCAATGAGGTTACCATCTCAGAGGTGTATACACCTATTATAAACGAGCATGGTCAGGTTACAAAAATTATCAATATAGGTTTCGATATCTCTGAGATAAAAAGAAAAGAGAAAGAAATGGCTGCCTTAATTGCAGAGCTCGAAACCTTAAGAAAGAAAAAATAATAAACTGGGATTATACTGATATGATTATTAGGTACGAAGTAGGCATAGTAGAAACCCGTAATGTTATCAAATCGATCCTTGATACGTATGGTTACGATTTCAGGGATTATGCTCTTACTTCCTTCAAGCGAAGGCTTGAGCAGATAATAATGAATAACGGGTTTAAAGATGCCGATGGCCTAATTAGTCGTCTTACAACTAATAAGGATTATTTTGAAACTTTTCTACATGAAATAACCCCTGAAACAACTGAAATGTTTCGCGACCCGTCTCTTTGGAGAACCGTTCGTGATGAGTTACTCCCCGATTTAATGAAAGGCGGTTCTACAAAGCCAAAACTTTGGGTTGCAGCGTTTGATTCGGGAGAAGAACTATATTCCTTAGCAATAATCCTTAAAGAACTTGGTTTACTATCTGAGGTACAACTTTACGCATCCGCTATTTCAGATAAAGCCATTGAAAAGATAAAAAGCGGAAGGATTGACTCAAAAGAGCTTGAAGTTAACGATGCCAACTATTTACGTTTTATTGGGAAACGGAATTTTTCCGATTACTATAAAAATGATAACGGACAAATAATTCTCGACTCAAGTTTAATACAAGGAGTTAACTTTATTAAGCTAAATACAGTTTATGATAATGTTCCTGGAGGTATCAAATTAATACTTTTCCGAAACCAGATGATATACTATAATCAAATCCTCCAAGATAAGGTATTGAATCAAATTACAAATAGTGTAGTACCTGGTGGTTATTTGGCCATTGGAGCTAAAGAAACATTGGAAAATACCACTACAAGTACTAAGTTTACTTTATTTAACGATCTTGATAAAATTTACAAGAAAAAAACAAACTAAAAATTGAACTATAAAGCAGTTATAATTGGTGGTTCGGCAGGAAGTTTTCAGGTAATTACCCGAATTCTTCACTCGTTACCCCCTACCTTCCCTTTACCTGTTTTGCTAAGTTTGCATAGGCTTAAACACATTCGAAGCGGGTTTGTGGAGGCCCTTTCAATAAAGGCAGGTATTCCTATTGTTGAACCATTCGATAAAGAACAAATTAAACCTGGGAAAGCATACCTCGCTCCGGCCAATTACCATATGTATATTGAACTTGGAAATAAAATTGCATTATCAACCGAAGAATCCGTAAACCACTCTAGGCCAAGTATCGATTTATCTTTCATTACTGCAGCCCAGGTTTATCGTGAAAAGCTTGTTGGGATTATCCTTTCAGGTGCAAATAGGGATGGTGCATATGGATTAAAAAAAATTAAAGATCTTGGAGGAACCATTATTGTTCAAGATCCTGCAGAATGCCAAGTTAAAACAATGACAGAAGCTTCGCTTAAATTGACTAAAGCAGATTATATATTTTCGACACAAGAAATCATTAAGTTTTTACAAAACATAAAAACAACAGCTCCATGAGACTGCTACAACCATATTCAAAATACTTGCATGGGGGCTTACTAATCCTCCTGTTTGTATTTGTTTTGTTGGTTTTTAAGTCATTTCACAACGCGCTCCTTGTTTCGGGCACAAAAGGCACACCTATCTGGGGTATCTTTTTCATGGTATTGATTGCTTTAGCAGGAATTACCTTCTATTTGCTTATTCTCAATGAAAGGAATAGAGCAAAAACATTAGAGGAGGAAATCAAAAGTTTGGTTCGAAATATTGAGGATAACAAAGTCCAAAAAGAGGTTAAAAAAGAAGCTATTGTAAAAGAGAAAATAAATATTGAAAAAGAGGCAAAATCGATAATCCCATCAACCCATGATGATTTAGAAAAATTTGGCGAAGCCCTTTTGCAGAATTGTGCACGCCAACTACAAATAGTTCAAGGATTATTTTATCTTAAAGATTCTGTTGATGGCGTTTTCTCCTTTAAATCGGGTTATGCATTCTTCTCTGAATCAGAACCTATATCTTATCGCGAAGGGGAAACATTAGCCGGTCAGGTTGCTAAAAATAAAACCGTATTAAATCTTAGTAAAGTTCCCGATAATTACATTTCAATAGCTTCTGGATTAGGCGATGGATCGCCCAGCTATTTGCTTATTATACCAATTATCTCACCTAACAATGAAACTATTGGTATAATTGAATTGGCATCCTTTAAATCCTTCAGCAGTGAAATTGAGGAACTTTTTGCTTATATTGGACAAAAACTTGGCGAGAAATTAGCCCAAACATCGATAATTTAGCGAAAAAGTATGACATCTATCGGCAAAATATCAGACACTTCTAGCGGAAACATTATTCGCCAAAGAGTTATTCTGGCTGCAGCCTTTGGATTGCTATTCCCATTAACAGCATGGATAGTTGACTTTTCGATCAAGGATATTCCATTCACTCTATCAGGCATCGCTAAGATACATGGCATAAACCCAACCCATTGGTTCATCGATATTATTCCTATACTATTCGCTTCGTTTACCTGGCTTCAGCTTAAGAAGCACTACGAAAAAACCGCATTCCTTGAAGGGGAGCTGCAACAACGCGACTCCGATATCAGCAAAAATGCGCTTTTTGCAAAAAAGATTGGTGAAGGTGAATACAATGCTCCATTCCTAGCAACTGATGAGGATGATATTCTAGGTAAATCGCTTTTGGTAATGCGCGACAACCTGCTTTCGAATCAAGAAAAAGAATCGGAGCTGAACTGGATTGCAAAAGGGAAAGATGAAATATCATATATCCTTCGCCTTCACACCAACCTCGATCAGCTCTCCTACGACGTTCTTGTTAAATTAATAAAATATATCAACATCGTTCAAGGAGCACTTTATATCTACAACGATGAAAAAAGTGCGTTAGTAAATTTAGCAACCTACGCTTACAATCGTAAAAAATTTGTAAATCAAGAATTCAAAATTGGCAAGGGATTGATTGGTCAATGCGCATACGAAAAAGATTTTATCTACCGCACCGAAATCCCCGACGATTATGCTACAATGACCTCAGGCATACTTGGAGATCAAAAACCTAGGAGCATACTTATAATTCCGCTAATCACCAATGAAAAGCTACAAGGCGTTGTTGAATTTGCTTCCATTGAGGATGAAATACCGGAGTTAACCATCCAGTTTCTCCGTGAAGTGGGCGAAATCATAGCTCGAACTATTTTTAATCTCAGCGTAAATCAAAAGACAGAGAGGTTGCTTCAGGAAGCTCAGCAGATGACAGAAGAGTTAAAAGAAAATCAAGAGGAACTCCGTCAGAATGCCGAAGAGATGAGGGCAACTCACGATGAACTTGAAAAATCGAACGAGAAACTTGAGGATAAGATTCAAGAGGTTGAGAATGCTCAAAAAAGGCTTCACTCTTTACTTGAAAATGCATCTGAAATAATTTCCATTTACAATCAGGATTTAAAGTTAACCTACGTTAGCCCCTCGGTTACAAAAATTCTCGGATACACTCCGCAGGAGATGATGAGTGGAAAGGACGTCGACCGATTAACCCGAAAAGGTGAAATCGATCTAAATCAAATGTTTGAAAATCTTAACCTTAACCCAAGAGTTCCCATTACTATTTCCTATACTTTTATGAAAAAGGATGGGGAAAAGATTTTCCTTGAAGTAACAGGACGTAACCTCCTCGACGATTCGGCGATTAATGGCATCATACTCAACTCACAGGATATTACAGAGCGGAAACGTGCTGAAAAGGAAGAGCGTATGCGAAGCAAGATGCAATCGCTCTCCGAAAACTCAACCGATATAATTATCCGGCTCAACACAGCTGGTCAGTTCTTTTATGCAAACCCAATGGTTGAGCAATATCTTAATATACCAGCACGCGAACTCATCAACCAAACCCTCAGTTCAGTTCAAATAAATGAGAATTTGGCCACCTTTTTCAAGGATTCGATAAAACAGATTAAATCTACAAAGGAAAAGCTTGATGGCGAGATTACTCTTCCAACCCAGCTAGGAGAAAGAATAATGCATATCAATGCAATCCCTGAACTTAACGAGAATGAACTTGAAACGATCCTCTTCGTAAGCCACGATATTACTGAGGCTAAACGAATAGAGATGGAAATATTGGATAAGAATAGAAAGATAACCGAGAGTATTAACTATGCTCAACGCATTCAAACATCTATTCTCCCAAATAATCGGTTGATAAGACAACATCTACCTAAATCATTTGTTTACTACCATCCAAGGGATGTTGTTAGCGGCGATTTTCCTTGGTTCTTCATTAAGGATGATTATATCTACATTGCAGTAGTTGATTGTACTGGTCATGGTGTTCCTGGTGCGCTACTTTCATTTATCGGATATTTTACGCTAAATAATGTTGTTGACCACGATTCAGCCTATTCTGCTAGTAAAATTCTAGACCTACTTCATTACGGAGTGCGTAAAACGCTAAAACAGGATAGACCCGATGCCGAAGCTCGCGATGGTATGGATATTGCACTATGCAAAATAAATCTAAAAAAGCGTGAACTAATGTATGCAGGAGCGCATCGACCATTGTTTATGCTTCGTAAAGGGGAATTATTAGAATTTAAAGGCGATCGAAAAGCAATAGGCGGTATACCTCATCCAAAAAAGGGGGAAGAAGAGTTTACAAATCATCAAATTGAGATTCAACCTGGCGATAAAATATTCTTCTTCTCAGATGGGCTACCCGATCAAATTGGCGGTGAAGAGAAAAGAAAATACGGCCCAATGAGAATAAGAGACCTGATAATGGGCAATCAGGGTTTAGCAATGCCTCAATACTCCGAACTTTTCGCAAAAGATTTTGAGGAGTTCAAAGGAAATACCAAACAAGTTGACGACGTTTTACTAATTGGAATAGAGTTTTAATTAAGATTAATATATTTGTAAATTATATAACTTTACGGGCTATGGATAAAAAAAATGTTAGAGGATTTCTTGAGTTTGTTTACGACTTTTACAAGTCAATGAAAGCTCATGAGATCACCCTTGTTTATGAGGGAGAAATTACCCATCAGATCACCAAAGCCTTTACTTCCCTTACCGAATCAAATATGGCGAAGGAAGAGGAATCAAATACGGTTCAGAAGAAAGTCTTCCATGTTATGGTTGAGTGCCTTCAAAACATCAGTAAACATGCCGACAGCTTTGGTTCGGATGACTTCTTGTTTGCTGGACGAGGGATTTTCATGGTGAGCAAAGGAGATGTTGAATATCACGTTACCACAGGTAACGTGATTGAAAATGCAAAAATTGAAGAGCTAACCCGAATCCTTGATCATATAAATATTCTCGACAAAGAAGGTCTAAAACAGCTTTACAAAACGCAAATGCGCGAAGGTAGGCTTTCTGAAAAGGGTGGTGCTGGATTAGGTTTTATCGACATTGCGCGAAAAACAGGACGAAGACTTGAGTTTCATTTTCTCTCCATCGACGAAGAAAACTCATTCTTTATTCTTACATCAACCATTTCCCGAACAGAGTAAAAAATTCGACTATGAATACTATAAAAATAATGGGGACTGATGACACCCCTACCGTAATTTTAGATGCAGAAAACGAGGTTTTTGAAATCTCAGGTCGCTCTCTTCCCGAAGATGTTACAGCTTTCTACGAACCAATTATCCGTTGGCTCGAGGAGTACTCTTCAAGTCCTTGTGCAAAAACCATTTTTACGTTTAAACTAGTTTACTTTAATACTGCTAGTTCTAAACTTCTACTCGATATTTTAATGAAACTTGAGCAGATGCACGAAGATGGTAAAGATGTTCTCATTCGCTGGTACTATCCCGAAGATGATGAGGATATGCAAGAAGCTGGCGAAGAGTATGCCGATATCGTTGATGTTCCTTTTGAACAGGTTAGCTATACTTTAAACTAGCCATACTTTTTACATCCAAAAATATGTTAAGCGATGAGTGAAGAGATTCTCAAAGCGTTGATGCAACTTTTTGCAATTATTGCAAAACAGGACGAAGGTGTTGTCACAAACGAAAGGGAATACGTTGTTAATTTCCTCACTCAGCAACTTAACGATGAGGCAGTAAAAGAGTATATAAACCTTTTCGATCAGCACGCTGGACTTCTCGATGAGAAGGAAGAAGGGGCAGAAAATGACGATGCTCCCAAAAAACCTAGGCTTACATCAGTTAAAGATTCTGTAAAGATCTTAGGTATTTGTAAGAAAATTAATAAAACACTTACACAAAAACAGAAAATTGTAGTTCTCGTTCGCTTATACGAGCTCATTAATGCTGACCGTAAGTTCACCGAACAAAGGATGGCGATTATCAATACCGTTGCAGAGGTTTTTAAATTTACCAAGGAGGAAATAACTGATATTGAAGTTTTCATTTTAAAGAACGATTTAAAAGATCTTGACTATCCAAGTTTCCTTACCATTCACGATAAAAAAGAGCAAGGAGAGCAATGCAAGCATATCCATACTGAAGTTCTCGATGGATTTATTGTTATACTTCAGATAAAGAGCGTAGATCTTTATTTCCTTCGATATACAGGAACCGAAGAAATCAACCTCAACGGATTACCAATAAATAAAACACGGATTTACCTATTTGCAAGTGGCAGTTCCATTAAACTTCCAAAAGGTAAACCAAAGTACTATACCGATGTTGTTGCCCATTTCCTTGCCGACTCTACCTCTACAAGAATTTCATACAAGGTAGAAAACCTAGAATATAGATTTAAAAGCGGTGGAATTGGTTTGCGCAACATCAATTTTTCCGAAGGTCATGGTAAGTTAATTGGTATAATGGGAGCAAGCGGTGCTGGAAAAACCACACTGCTTAATGTGCTTTCTGGTATCGAAATGCCAACAGCAGGGAATATCTATATTAATGGTATCGATTTTCATAAAGAGAAGGATAAACTTGAGGGCGTTATTGGTGTAATTCCTCAGGACGATCTGCTGATTGAAGAGCTTACAGTTTTTCAAAACCTTTACTATAATGCCAAACTCTGTTTTAAAGATAAAACAGAAGAAGAGCTTGTAGAACTCGTTCATAAAACGCTTAATAACCTTGGTCTTCTCGAACGCAAAGATCTTAAAGTTGGTACCCCTTTAAACAAAATGATTTCGGGTGGTCAGCGGAAACGATTGAACATAGCCCTTGAATTAATCCGCGAACCATCTATTCTTTTTGTTGATGAGCCTACATCAGGCTTATCATCTAGGGACTCCGAAAACGTAATGGACCTATTGCGTGAGCTAACCCTTAAAGGCAAATTAATTTTTGTTGTTATTCACCAACCATCGTCGGAAATCTACAAGATGTTCGACAATATGATGATTCTGGATACGGGTGGTTACATGATTTACTACGGTAATCCGGTTGAGTCAATTATGTACTTCAAGCGACTCGACATGCAGATTAATAGTGAGGCTGGCGAATGTCCTACCTGCGGTACTGTTAACCCCGAACTTATTTTCAACATTGTTGAAGCCAAGGTTGTTGATGAATTTGGAAGGTACACGCCAATCCGTAAAGTTTCACCTCCAAAATGGGAGGAGTACTATACTGAACATGTTAAAATTGAAAAAGTTGCTGACGAAACGAGTCCACCACCTAAATCTCTGAATATCCCATCAAGACTAAAGCAGCTATTTATATATACAACAAGAGATTTTCTATCAAAAGCAAGTAATACACAATATATTGTGCTCAACTTACTTGAAACACCATTATTGGCTTTTATTCTCTCGTTTGTAATTCGATATATCGCCGATCCCAACTCGAATGTCTATATCTTTAGAGAAAATGAAAATATCAATATATATATTTTCATGTCACTTATTGTTGCACTGTTTATTGGACTTACGGTTAGCGCCGAGGAAATATTCCGCGACCGCAAAATCCTTAAACGTGAAGCTTTCCTTAATCTGAGCCGATCGAGCTATTTATTCTCAAAGATTTTTATTCTGGTTGTACTTTCGGCCATTCAATCTATTGCATTTGTGCTAATTGCAAATAGCATACTCGATATCCGCGGTATGTATTTTGATTACTGGCTTGTACTGTTCTCAACCGCAGTTTTTGCCAACATGCTAGGACTAAATATTTCAGCTACTTTCAACTCTGCTGTAACTATCTATATCGTTATTCCTTTAATAATGATACCAATGATGGTGTTTTCGGGAGCCATGTTTAGCTTTGAGAAATTGAATAGAGCCGTTGGCAGCATCAATAAAGTTCCGTTGGTTGCTGAGTTTATGGTTACAAAATGGGGTTATGAGGCTTTAGTAGTGCATCAGTTCAAAGATAATAATTTTGAAAAAAATTTTTACGAATTTGAAAAAATTGAACGAAACGCTAACTACAAAACAGTTCACTACATACCTGCACTTGAAAAGCGTTTGAATCAGTGTATTGAACTCTCAGATAAAAAAGATGACCCTTCAATAGAGCCTATATTTGACAATAATCTTGCAGTTATTCGCAAAGCTATTCAAAATGAAACACAAAACGAGTCACCAGAAATAGCATTTGATTTCCTTGATAGTCTAAATACTAAAAAATTCACAAGCGATATCGGATTTATTACCCTTGATTATATTGGAGAATTAAAGAAGCATTACTCCAAAATCTTCGATGCCGCTAGCCAGAAACGCGACCGAATAATTAACTATTTGGAAAATAAAGATAAAGCAAAATACGAAGCACAGAGAAAGGCTTATCATAATGAAAGCATCACTGATTTAGCAACAAAGGCCTTTGAAAAGAATATGATTCTGCAATATAAAGATGAGTTAGTACAACAATATGACCCTGTGTACCGTGATCCTTCTCCAAACTATTTCCTAGATATACGTACGCATTTTCTTTCACCCAGGAAACATTTTATGGGGAAATTGTTTGATACTTTTTGGTTTAACGTCTCAATAATATGGCTAATGACAATAGTTTTGTATATTACACTGTACTTTGAGTCGTTAAAGAGGTTTATTGAGATGTTTTCGAAAATAAAGCTCCCAGTTTTATCTAAATAAATATTTTTTCTATCTTTACTTGATTGCTTTTATGTAAAACATCATTTATCCTGAGTTAAACCATGGCAAGGAGATTTATTTTTTTTATAGTTGTTGTCTTAATGTTTTCATCATGTAACTCTTGTCAGAATTCTGGCAAGAATGTTGGTGATACTTTTGTAATTCCTGACTCTTTAAAGGAGGATAATCCTGTTCCAATTTCTGCAGCAGTGATTGACGATATGATTCAAAATATAGCATCCCCCATTGAAACTGCTGCAGTACTTAAGGGACTTAAGATTCCGTTCGATAAAGATTTAATCGCCAATACAGACTATTCCGAAAATTTCAATACAAATTTTGCTAAAGCTTTAGGATTGGGTATTTATGGTTGCGATCTTGGATACCTTAATATGTACGGCAAAACTTCTTTGGTAATTGATTATATATCAACTATCAGATCGTTAGCCGATGGCATTCAGGTTGGTCAGTTCTTCGACTTTTCAACCTTAAAAAGATTAGCGACAAACAATGAAAACATCGATTCATTAGTGCTAATTTCTCAGCAAAGCATGTCGAGAATTGACACTTACCTTCGAGAAAACAATCGATCAAACTTAAGTCTTGTAATCGTTGCTGGAGTTTGGGTTGAGGGTCTATACATTTCAAGTGTTGTAACCCAAGATGCCAACAATAAAAGGATGAGAGATATTATTGGTGAGCAGAAAGAAATCCTCAACTTAATGATGCCTTTACTTAATCATTATAAAAAAGATCCAAATATGGCAAAATTGATAAAGAATTTTGAGGAAATTAAAATTCTTTACAATGACGTAAAAATCACCTCTGAAAATGCTGAACCTACAACCATTGAGGTTAATGGTGAACTACAAATTAAGCAAAACGATGTTCAAACTATTGTGATGAGTGATGAAACCTTACAAAAAATTATTGAGAAGGTTAAGGAGATTAGAATTAAACTATTAAAAGGATAATACCAGATTTTATGAAAAATAAGTTCCTGATTTTTGCAGTTTTACTATTCCTTTTGGGCTCTTCGGGAACCGCTTTTGCCCAAACAGAGGATGAACTTGTTGAGATTTGTGGGGTTATTGCAAAAGAAGCAACATATCTGAAGGATTTTAAGATTAGATTGGACGCTGGTGATCCACCTCCACTTCAACGTTTTTCTGTAATTCTAAAAAAGGATATAAAGTATCGTTTCTCCGTTTGTAACTCAAAGGATCAAGAGGGTAAGGTTATTTTAGAACTGTTCGATAACAATAGATTAATTTCTACAACTTACGTCATTGCCACTGGAAAAGATTATCCATCTATCGATTTTACTTGTTCCAAGACAGGTGCCTACCATCTCTCGTTTAAGTTTAAGGATGGGAAGCCAGGACTTGCAGTTGGCATGCTTTCTTTAGTTGAGACTTTGTAAACACTACCATAAAAAACCCCCGACTAAATGTCGGGGGTTTTTCTTTTTATTTTTCTATCTCTTTCACCTTTCTAATAATATCATTCCAAGTCTCTTTGGTCATCTTTGGACCAATTACTTCTATTACATTTCCGGATAGTATTGCTCCTATTTTTCCGCATTTTTCAAGAGTCAAGTCCTTTGCTAGTCCATATAAGAATCCAGCAGCATATAAATCTCCAGCACCTGTGGTATCAATACAATTAACTTTAATTATACCAACGGTTTCAACCTCATTCTTTCGCTTAATCATTGACCCTTTAGAGCCAATTTTAACAACAGCAATATCGACAAACTCAGCAAACTCATGTAACGATTCTTCAGGTGTTTTCCCTGTAAAGGCCTTTGCCTCCTCCTCATTTGCAAAAACAATATCGACATACTTTTCAATCATCTCCTGAAGGAATTCACGGTTAGCCTCAACAACATTATAACTGGCTAAATCTAGTGATATTTTAACGCCCTTTTCGTGAGCAAGCTTCATCGCTTTTCGAATGAGGTCTTGATTTTGAACCAAGTAGCCTTCAATATGAAAAAAACTAAAACCGTCGAACATTTCAGGGTTCAACTCTTCGGGAACCATTTCAATTGCCGCACCAAGGTACGTTCCAAAAGTTCTTTCTGAATCTTTTGAGATAAAAACAGTAGCTCTTCCGGTTTGGGCTTTACCATTCAACAGAATCGGTTCAATTCCATTTTTAACCATATCATCTCGATAATACTCACCAAATTTATCGCGGCTTATTTTACCAATGAATGAGCATGGAATACCAAGATTTGCAATGCCATTTATTGTGTTTGCGGCACTTCCCCCTGCTGCAATATTCTGCTTTAATCCTTTTGTTGCTTCCGTTGCAAGATTAAGAAAATTATCATCGACCAGCTGCATGCTGCCTCTTGGCAAATTTAGTTGTTTAAGTATATCGTCGTTTTCGATGCTAATTAGCACATCAACCAAAGCATTTCCAAGACCTAGTATTTTTTTCATTTCAATTATTTTTTGTAAAAATATCAAATTAAGAACTCTAAAGACTGAAAAATTGAAAATAAAAAAGCCTCGATTCTCATCGAGGCTTGCTCCTCTTCTAGGACTTGAACCTAGGACCCCCTGATTAACAGTCAGGTGCTCTAACCAACTGAGCTAAAGAGGAGTGTTTTTTACTAATTCCCTTTTGGGTTTAGCGGTGCAAATGTAATATAATTTTTATTTTTTATGCAAACCTTTAGGGATTTTTCTTTCAAGTTTATAAATAAATCGCCCTAAATCGTATTTGTAGGTTTACCAGTTATCCAGTTTCTGATATTTTGAAGTACAATTCCGCTCCTATCCTCTATTGCTTCGCGAGTAGCAAAGCCAATATGCGGTAATAGAATCGTATTGGGGGCATCAAATAACGGATGATTGTCTTCAATTGGAGGTTCGTGCTCATATACATCAATTGCTGCACCAGCAATTATTCCATTCTTAAGCGCTCCGCTCAAGGCTGTTGAATCAACAATCGGCCCACGAGCAGTATTAATAACGATAGCATTGGGTTTCATCAACGATAATGACCTTTCGTTTATCAGCCCACTTGTGTCCACACTTAAAGGGATATGCAATGAAACGATATCAGCACTTTTGAGCAGATTTTCGAGTGTAATAAACTCAACCCCTTCAATATCTTTTTTATTTCTTGACCATGCTATAACTCTACAGCCAAATGCCTGAGCGAGTTTAGCAACTCTCTCGCCTATTGCACCAAATCCGACTATTCCAAAAGTCTTACCCTTGAGTTCTGCACCTAGAAATCCATTCCGAGTTCCGCCAACTCTAGTTATCTTATCTAATGGAACTATATTTCTCAAAAGATTAATTGCTGAAGTAATCGTTAGCTCGGCTACAGCCTGAGTGCTATAACCTGCTGCATTGCAAATTACTATGCCTCTACTTTTACAATAATCCAACGGAATATGATCAACCCCAGTAAAAGCAATGGCTACCATTTTAAGGTTGACCAATTTTTCGACCACTTCTTTGTTAATGGGAAAATTGCTAACCACTAGAATATCCGAATCAGTCGATCTTCTAAACAGTTCATCCTGATCGGATGGGAAATCGTTATAATACTTAACGGCATGACCTAAACTCATCATCTCATCGTTAAATTGATTTTTAAGGTTCTCGGTCAATCCGATGGGTTCAGCAAAAACTATATTCATTTTGTACTCTATTAATAAGTCCCTTTGATAAAAAAACGCCAAGGTTTAGAAGCCCAATCATCACCTGCATAATCTACACCAATCCTTGGTGCCGTCTCAATGATAGGTATTTTCTTGCTTTTCTCAACCCAAAGTCTTGTTGAAGTTGAAAGATTTTCACCATAAAATTCCTTACCAATCGATAATTTTTTGGTGAGCCGACCTGGACCATAACAACTTTCAAGCCCGCGAATCAAAATTGCTTGGGGATTATTGGGCTCACCCGTTACAATGTTCAGCATCCAGTACATACCATATATAAGGTATACGTAAACCAATCCGCCTTGCTGGTACATGACTTCGGTTCGTGAGGTACGACCTTTGCTGGCGTGGCAAGCCAAATCCTCAACACCTCGATAAGCTTCAACCTCAGTAATTATAAAACGTTGAACAACATCATTGTCGAAAGCGCGAACTAAAGTCAACCCAACTAGTTCAGGGGCAACCTCAAGCACATCACGATTATAAAAATCAAATCCTAAACGATTGCTAGTCATTTTCCATTATCATGATGAAAATCGTAACCAAAGATAAAGATGGAATAAAAAATTGCCACAAAAGATACTCCAATGTGCGTTTCAAAGGTATCCTCTGTAAACATTGAGAGTAAAACTATAGCTATAAATGCGATACAAGGGATGCTAGCAAGTTTATTCTCGTAATAAATAGGAAAAAGTAGCCCAAAAACAAAAAAGATGAGACCAAAAAATCCAACTCCAACCATTACCGTTAAAAACTGATTATGGGATAAAAACCAATATTTCTGGTCTAAATTAACTTTGGAAGTTTTATAGTATTCCAATAAAGAATCTTTCCCATCGCCAGTTCCAACACCAAAGAAAAAGTTGTCTTTGATAATTTGCCATGACGATTTAAAGTAAACAATCCTCTGCATCAGTGTGCTACCCCCAATAACTCCAAATGTTTTATAATTATCGATTTCCCATAGTAGTTGATAGAGCCTTGGATAAATTCCAGCCTTATGCTCCCTATATATTACGCTAGAAACATTACTGTTTATGAGCTTTATATCAATAGAATCGAGTTTTGAAAAACCAACAGAATCCTTTTTCAACCCTTTTGAAGTAAGGTATCGAATTAGAGTCTGCTCCACTTCCCAATAATTCTTGTTAATTGCTTTAGGATAAAATTGAGATGCTCTCTCCCATCCTCTTGTTAGCTCGGGGTAACAGATATTGACCCACACTCGATTTCCATTCTCAAATTGCATATTAAGCGTATCGTGTATATATGGCTTACCATTTACTGTAACCTTAGGTAATACAGTTAAGTCAATTCTATTTCGGGTAAAGAATTTGTCGACCGTATGAGCCAAATATGAAATGGCAAAAAGGAATAAAAAGGATAAAGTAACTATAAGGCTGAACTTAATTACTGGCTCTTTCAGCGATAAAATCCAACGAATAATAAGAAATACTGAAACAAATGCCAATATAACTATACCGGTGACTGATTGCAATATAAAAAGATAAACAACAAACCAAATTGCAAGAAGAATTAAGGCAAGTTTAACCATAATACTATCGGAGAAACCCTTTTGATACAATAAATAAAACAGAATGAATATTGAAAGATTTACCATTAACGCAAATCTAATATGCGAAATAAACGGAGATAAGTACCTAACATTCTGACCTAAAGAGGAATAATCTCTAATATAAAACGAAAGACTTATTATAGAACCGACAAAAACTGCTGAACAGAAAAGAATCAACAAGATCTTTAACTCTCCTTTTTTTAAAGGTGAAGTTGTAGATAAAATAATAGGAACAAGCAGTAAAGGCAACCAAAGTCTTAGCTCCTTAATTGCATATCCTAAATTACTTGAATAAAAAGAACCAAAGAATACGGTAAAATAAACAAGCAAAAATACCAAAAGCGATTTCCGGCTTTTGAACCTATTATACTTATCAACCCAATACCCATCAAGTAGCCAATTGACGGCAAGAGTTATTAGTCCCACACTTAATACAAATGGAGAAAAAGGTAATGCACATAAGGAAAGTGCAAGGCCGAGGATAAAAATAAACCGATGTATTGCGAATGAAAAAAGCATATCAATTATTATAGCACCAAAAGTAAAAAAAAAATTACAGGCATCGTGCTCTAATTAGTTCTTTAGAAGAAATAGTGAGCCGAAAGAAATATATTTCAGGATATTATTGTTTTTAAATAAATAATTGTATTTTTGCAACCCGCTTATTATAACCACTTGTATCATAGGAAAGATCAAGTTACTAATTTAAACAAAGGAGTTAAACGTGGACACTTTGAGTTACAAAACAGTTTCGGCAAATAACGCCACTGTTAACAAGGAATGGGTAGTTATCGATGCTTCAAACGAAGTATTAGGAAGACTTTCAACAAAAGTTGCTAATATGCTTCGTGGAAAGAACAAAGTAAATTACACCCAGCATGTTGACTGTGGAGATAATGTAATTATCATCAATGCTGAGAAAATTCGTCTTACAGGTAAAAAACTAACCGATAAGGTTTATGTTCGTCATACTGGTTTTCCAGGCGGACAGAGGTTTACTACCCCAAAAGAGATGCTTAAGAAACGACCAATCGCCGTTATTGAGCACGCAGTAAAGGGAATGCTCCCAAAAAACAAATTGGCTTCTGTTCAATACGGAAACCTTTATGTTTACCCTGGTTCTGAGCACCCACATGAGGCACAAAAGCCTAGAGTAATTAACTTAAGTTCAATAAAATAGTAGAGTATGCAGGTACTTAACACAATAGGTAGAAGAAAATCTGCTGTAGCCCGTGTTTATCTTCATGAAGGAAAAGGCAATATTACCATCAACGGAAAGGATTTAAAAGTTTATTTTCCTTCAGATTTGATGCAGTACGTAGTAACACAACCTCTAACAGTATTAAACCTAACCGGTAACTTCGATATCAATGTAAACCTTGATGGTGGTGGAGTTAAAGGTCAAGCAGAGGCGCTACGTTTGGGTATTGCTCGTGCATTAGTATTGCACAACCCTGAATATAAGCCAGCTCTTAAAGCTGAAGGTTTTATGACCCGTGATCCACGCGAAGTTGAGCGTAAGAAACCAGGTCAGCCTAAAGCAAGGAAGAGATTCCAGTTCAGCAAACGTTAACAGATTATTAATTATAATTATTGGCAGGCAGTTTAGCTTCTAAATTGCCCAGACTCCCGTTAATTGGGGCTACTGAGCGATTGCCATAATTCTAAACTAAAACAAAAATGTCTAGAACAAATTTTACTGAGTTACTCGACGCAGGTGTGCACTTTGGCCACTTAAAGCGTAAATGGAATCCAAAAATGGCTCCATACATCTTTATGGAACGCAATGGTATCCATATCATCGATCTACAAAAAACAGCCGTAAAGATTGATGAGGCTGCTGCAGCTCTTAAGCAAATTGCAAAATCAGGACGTAAAGTTCTTTTCGTTGCAACCAAAAAACAAGCCAAAGAGATTGTTGCTGACCATGTAAAACAGGTAAACATGCCTTACGTTACTGAGCGCTGGCCAGGTGGTATGCTAACCAACTTCCCAACCATTCGTAAAGCGGTTAAAAAGATGTCGACCATCGACAAAATGGCTACCGATGGTACTTTCGAAAACATGTCGAAGAGAGAAAAACTTCAGATTACTCGTCAGCGTGCTAAGCTCGAAAAAAACTTAGGCTCAATCGCAGATCTTAACAGACTTCCTGCAGCCCTTTTTATCGTTGACGTTCAGAAAGAATACATTGCCGTTCGCGAAGCAAAGAGGTTAAACATCCCTGTATTCGCAATGGTTGATACTTGCTGTGATCCAACTCTTATCGATTTTGTAATTCCAGCAAACGACGATGCATCAAAATCTATCTCACTTATCGTTGGCTTAATGTCAAAAGCAATTCAAGAAGGACTTGAAGAGCGTAAGAATGAAAAAGAGAAAGAACCCGCTACAAAAGAGAAGGGTGATGAGCCAACACATCATCATACCCGTGCTCGTAAAGCGAAAACATCTCCATCAGCAAACGATGAGAAAAATGAGGTAGAAGTTGCTGAAGATAAAGTTGAAGAATAACAACAATTGAATCTATTAAACTCATAATATAATGGCCGAAGTAACAGCAGCTGATGTTGCAAAACTAAGAAAAGCGTGCGGAGCAGGCATGATGGATTGCAAGAATGCCCTTGTAGAATCAAATGGTGATTTCGAAAAAGCGATTGAATTTATCCGCGAACGTGGAAAAGCAATTGCTAGTAAACGTGCTGATCGTGAGGCTGGCGAAGGGGTTGCTCTTGCTAAAGTTAACGCTTCAGGCAGTTTAGGTGCTATCGTTGCCCTTAATTGCGAAACCGATTTCGTTGCCAAAAATGCTGATTTTATTGCTTTAGCGACTAGCATCCTTGATGTGGCGCTTGAAAAAAACCCAGCAAATCTTGACGCACTTAAAGCGTTAGAGATAAATGGTCGTAAGATTGGTGATCTAGTAATGGATAAATCTGGTATTACCGGTGAGAAGTTTGAGCTATCATACTTCGAAAAAATTGAGGCTGCAAAAGTTATTCCTTATATCCACCCTGGAAATAAACTTGCAACCCTTGTTGGCCTTAACAAATCCGATGTTGACGCTCAAATAGGAAAAGATGTTGCAATGCAAGTTGCCGCTATGTTCCCAGTTGCGGTTGACAAAGATTTTGTTTCGGAAGAAACCCGTAAGAAAGAATTCGAAATTGGTCGCGAACAAGCTCGTTTAGAAGGAAAGCCAGAGAATATGCTTGATAAGATTGCTGAAGGTAAACTTCAAAAATTCTTTAAAGAGAGCACTCTTCTAAACCAAGATTTTGTAAAAGATGGTAAAGTTACTGTTCGTCAGTATTTACAGAGCATCAACAAAGATTTAACGGTAACCGAATTTAAGAGATTATCCTTAAATGCTTAAGTAATTCTATATTTTCTTGAAAAGCCTCGGTTTCCCCGAGGCTTTTTTATTACACAGCGGTTCGCGCTCATTCATAGTGAATTAAAAATCGTATGAAATAGAGAAAGATTTACCTAACTTTGTGAAAACAATTTTGCGATGAGCACTTCTAAATCAATAAAGGTCAAGGCTGATGGTGAAACTAACGAAAGGAATTGGGCTTTACCTAATCAGGTTGTTGGCTTAGATGAAGTTCAGGCTACCATCAAAAGTGCCGAGAAAGGTCCATTCTATACCATTCAAGAATCAATGGAGCATTTCGAACAATGGTTGAAATCGAGAAAAAGGAAGTAGTCCTTTCCGCAATATTTGATAAGGATTTAACTCAGGTATTCGATTACGGGGAAGAAACTTTTGGGTTCTCTGCTGCCAAGATTTTTGTTGGTGAAATATACAACTATGTATGGAATCTTGACAGCATGTATTTGGTACATCCAGAATGTCGCTTTTTACTAACTAAAGGCAAATTATACCGCAACATCATTCTAGGATCCTACATCATAATTTACCGTATAACTCCAAAACGAACAGAAGTTCTTAGGGTGATAAACTCTCGAATTTCAGTTAAGAAGATTCGAACAACAAGAAGAGTTAAACTTTAAATTGGCTGGTTGTATAAATTTAAAAAATATTATTTTCTTGAAAAGCCTCGGTTTCCCCGAGGCTTTTTTATTATATCTTTATGGCCATAAATAATATACCATGTCAAAATATAAAAGAGTACTGTTAAAACTTAGCGGAGAGGCTCTTATGGGCAACGATAGCTACGGGATTAATCCAGAGGTTATCAATAGCTACGCAAAGCAAATAAAAGAGACTTCCGAACTAGGTGTTGAGATTGGGATCGTAATCGGAGGTGGAAATATCTTTCGTGGCATGAGTGGCGTTTCTAAGGGATTTGACCGAGTTAAAGGAGATCAAATGGGAATGCTAGCCACAGTAATCAATAGCATCGCATTACAAAGTGCAATTGAGGGTCAAGGTGGAAAAGCAAAGGTATTTACAGCTACCAAGATGGAACCTGTTGGTGAGCTTTACGCTAAGGCAAAAGTTCTTGAATCATTCAAGCAAGGATTTGTTGCCATAATTGCTGGGGGAACGGGTAATCCTTTCTTTACAACCGACACAGCTTCGGCGCTTAGAGGTGTAGAAATTGAAGCTGAAGCACTTCTTAAGGGTACTCGCGTTGATGGTGTATATACTGCTGATCCTGAAAAGGATAAATCGGCGGTTCGTTATGATACTATTACCTTTACCGAAGCTTATGAAAAAAGGTTAAAAATCATGGATCTTACTGCATTTACAATGTGTAGCGAGAACAATCTACCCATTGTTGTATTTGATATGAATACAGCTGGAAATCTTAAAAAACTGATTTTAGGTGAAAAAATTGGTACTTTAGTTAAAAATTAGATAATTTTAGTTCCGAATTATAAGCATACGTTTATGAAAGAAGAAGATGTAGATCTATGTATTGACATAGCCAAAGATAGGATGCAGAAAGCGATAGATCATCTTGAGAATGAGTTAAAAGTTCTTCGAGCTGGTCGAGCAAATCCCAATATGCTTTCGGGTGTTATGGTTGATTATTATGGTACACCTACACCACTGGCACAAGTAGCCAGTGTTGGTAGTCCTGATGCTCGCTCATTGACCATTCAACCCTGGGAGAAGAAAATGATTGACCCTATTGAGAAAGCTATTATGGCTGCGAATCTAGGTTTTAATCCTCAAAATAATGGTGAAACGGTTAGAGTTATGGTGCCCCCGTTAACAGAAGAACGACGTAAAGATTTAGTTAAACAGGTGAAACATGAAGGTGAAAATGCTCGTGTTAGTATTCGTAACGCACGCAGAGATGCCATTGAGGAAATAAAGAAACTTCAGAAAAGCGGACTTGCTGAGGACTTAGCAAAAGATTCGGAGACAGATGTCCAAAAAATAACCGATGCTTTCAACAAAAAGATAGAGGAGCATCTCGAAAAGAAAGAAAAAGAAATTCTTACAGTATGACAAAGAAAAGGATCGGTAACCCGATCCTTTCTTATTGTTATTCTACCACTTCAACTCTCAATAGCTGAGAGGCTAACTTCAATCGTTGAGTCCAATCGCCTGGCAATATTAAATGATGATTACCAAAAGGATTATTCATAAAATAGTCTTGAGCTGAGCCTGTAAGCTGAACCTCGAGTTGAGTTCTACAAGCGTTTTTACAATTAGGATGATCGGTAACCTTTGCCAATGTGATAAAAATTTTATTAAGGGTGTTTTCGAATCTAAATACTGTAACTACCTCCCCTTTTATCTCACCCGAAAGGGCTAGCCCTTTATCGGTTTCATAATGGGTTTGCGTTTTAAACTTCTTATAAAGATTTGCAGGTGCAGTACAATGAGCAAAAAGAGCCTTTTCGCCATTAATAAATGCGGTGTTCGCCATCCATGGAATAACACCGCAAACCTCGTATCCAACCATAAGACCTAGAGCACTGCAAGTATCTCCTTCACATCCTGAAGGTAAACCATCGAGGTTGAGCTTGGAAAGCGCAAGGCAAGCAGTATGGCAGGTTTGATTTACCAGCGAGAAGCATTCAACTGATAGTGCATTAAGCTTATAGAAAGGGATTAATGATGCTAATCCCTCGTAAATTTTTCCACTTTCAAAGAGTTCGTTGGTGTTCTCTGTATTAAAAAGTGATGTAAAATCAGGGGCAACCTGTTTAACCTCATCTAAAATAATATCGTTCCAGCTAATATCAACCTGCTCAACGCCGAGTCGTGTTTGCATTATAAATGGGCTAACCACCGACGAAACTAACCAATCGGATGGATTGCCGACCAAACCTAACCTCTGGCCATGTAACCTGCGTATTCCATTGCGTACGCTGTAAAAATCATTTATCAAATCAACAGCATTCTCATCCTCAAAGTTGATTAGCACCGATGAGATATTATGCTGATTCATCCAAGCTTTTACTTCGGTAGCCGATGCCCATGAGTTATTTTCGCGTGAAGCGAGTATTAGATAGAACTTATATTCTTGTACAGAGTTGATGGCAATTCGCTCTGAGCCACCTGTCAAAAATATCAGGATATCTGGTTTATCGTTTACATATTCAACCTTTTCCTGGCTGAATACCTTAAGAAGTTTTTTCTTCCCTTTATCAAATACTGAGAGCTCAGCGGATGGAAAAGCGAGGAGTTTAACCCTAAGTTTCTCCATTAAAGAGTAATTTTCTTCGTGCATATCAAGCATCGATTATTTATATCAAACTAATTATTTCGAACTTCTTTCGATAATTTCTAATCCAAAATCAATGTACTTGTAAACATCCTCGGGGTGTCCGTCGATTTTTACATCGCTACGCTTATGCCCTAATCGAACAATTACCGCATTTAATTCTGGGATGACAAATATATACTGCCCAAGGATTCCACGTGCATATTTGATGCTATAATTTTTATAATTAATATACCACCACTGATATCCATAACGCTGATTCGGTTTATTTAGCTCTTTATCAATTAATTCAGATACTGGAGATGTAGCCTCTTTTAAATACCACTCTGGTAAAATTTGCTTATTGTTCCACTTACCACCATTTAGCACAAGTTGTCCTATACGAGCAAAATCGCGGGCATTGGAGTTAAAGCAGCATGATGCTTTTTCCGTTCCATTCTTTCTGTCGAGGTTCCAAAGTGCATCGTGCTCTGCACCTAAAGGAATCCAAAGTTTTTCGGAAGCGTACTCCGAAAGACTTTTACCCGTTACAGATTCGATAACGAGCGCTAGCAACTGAGGATCGCTTCCCCGATAGTCAAAATACTTGCCTGCCTCTCCCAATGAGTGAAGATTTAATACAATCCTTTTCACATCATTGCCGTAGTACGCTTGAGTTGTAATGGAGAATAAGCTGCTATACGATTCATCCCAACTCAAATTCGAACTCATCGAAAGGAGATTTCGTAGAGTTATCTTCGACCTTTCGCCAACTTTATACTCTGGAATAAAATCGCTCAAAGGCTGATTGATATCTTTAATTAAACCATCCTGAATGGCACAACCAATCAAAAGGCTAACAATGCTCTTTGACATCGAAAAGGAGTTTGAGTACGAATCCTTATCGTACCCGCCCCAATAGGTTTCGGATAAAAGAGTAGTATCCTTTACAACAAGGTATGCAACGGTTTTATAGGCAGAAAAATAGGTGAGCTGATCGACTGATAAACCAATTGAATTGTACTTATCAGAAACTTTCCATGGTTGCGATTCGCCTTTAGCGATTGTACGATTCTCGAATATCTTATAGTCGTCGATATTAGGAAGTTGATAAATTAGCGCCCTAACAATATAGTGATTGCGTGGAATTGTCAAAAAGATTGCTAAACCAACAATAATAACAGCAGAAGCAATTTTTAGGTATTTTTTCATATTAAATTAGTTAGGTTAATCATGCAATTTAGTATAAATCAAACTTTAAGCAAAATAGAAATCCCCGAGACAAGTTCGGGGATTTTTCATAATAATTTTTAAAAAATATTTAGTTCGCCTCAAGTATCTTAAACAGCTCATCCAACTTCGGAGTAAGGATAATCTCCGTCCTTCGATTTTTCTGACGAGCCTCGGGTGTTTTGGCTTTATCGAGCGGAACATACTGACTTCTACCTGCTGCGGTAACCCTTGCAGGGCTAATCTTGGTGCCAGTCACTAGAATCCGAAGAATGGTTGTAGCGCGCTTGGTACTTAAATCCCAATTATCGAGCAGTTCACCTTTGCCTTTGTAGGTTACATCATCGGTATGGCCTTCGACAAGGATATTAATTTCAGAGTTTTGTTCCAAAACAGGGATGAGCTGCTTTAAAGCGGCTGCTCCTTTAGGGTCAACATCGTATTTACCCGACTTAAACATCAGGTTTTCCTCCAACGAAACGTAAACCTTTCCATTCTGCATTCTAATACTCAACCCTTTTCCCTCAAAACCGAAGAGGGCATCGGTAACTTTCTTTTTTAATGCTAATACCAATGAATCCTTACTTCTTAGAATTTTTTCTAACTCTATCAATCGTGCATTACGGGCTTCGAGCTCCTTGTTAAGGTTATCGAGGTTAGCCTGCATCTTATCCAAATTATTCTTGCGGAGTAAAAGTTTCCTTTCAAGTTCTTTTAGGGCATCTTCCCTATCCTGCAACTCTTTTTGAGTTATCTGAAGCTGGCTAAGCACTTTGCGAGTCTCCTTCTGATTGCCTTGCATCAAATTTGTTTGCAGCTGCTGTAGCTCGTTATACTTAGCGGTAACTCTTTCAAAGTCCTCCTTTAAAGTCTTCAGCTCTACCGAACGGCTCACGCTATCCGCCATAAGAATATCCACCTCTTTCTGAAGCACTTTAAGCTTTGTATCGCATTCAGCAACTCTAACATTTAGCGATTCGTTCTCGGTCGAAAACTTCTCGCGCTCCTCTTCACATTTTAGGTTTTTATCCTGTAATGCCTGAAATTCTTTTGCAGGAACACAGCTCATTAAAAAAGAAACTAATAATAAGCCGATGTAAAGGGAATTCTTTGTTCTTAACATAGATTGATATTTATTTTTATACTAAATTATTTATTCACCACGGAGACACAGAGAGCACAGAGAATATACATATTAAAATTCAAGTAAATTAAACTTGGTAAAGATTTGCATACTCTTTTGTGACCAACGACACCATTTGCTCTTTAATATTCGTGCAATTAAAATTTATCAATAATCCCTTTGGTTTTCCAGTAAGTTTTAAATACGATAATAGCTGCGCTTCATACAAAGGGATCATTATTTCTACGGCTTTCTCTTCAACAATTATTAGATCGTTTACAAGTAAATCAAGTTTCAATCTTCCTCCTAACTCTTTTCCTTTATAGTGTATTGGAACATATATTTGAGATTTTACAGACAATCCTGTTCTATTCATTTCATCTATAAAGCATGGTTCATAAACCGATTCGAGCAATCCTGGACCAAGATGCTTGTGCACTTCTATTGCACAACCGATTATTGTATATGAGATTTCATTTATCTGTTTTTGAGTAATCATCTCCGTGTTCTCTGTGTCTCTGTGGTTATTTAATTACGTTCTTTATGGTTCAAACTAAATTCAATTATAGCAAAGATAAAATAATACCCATTACGCATCGTTAAACAAAAAGAGTTTTTGCAGGTTTATTTATTTAACTTTGCAATCAGACAAACATCTAAGGTTGACTATGAGCGTTGGCTACCCATTGCTAGATCGGATTAATTATCCTAGCGATTTAAAAAAACTTAAACCTGAACAGCTCGAGCAGCTAAGCAACGAGCTTAGGCAGTTTATTATCGATGTTGTTTGTGAAAATCCAGGGCATTTAGGAGCAAGTTTAGGTGTTGTTGAACTAACCGTAGCATTGCACTATATCTTTAATACGCCAGAAGATCGAATTATTTGGGATGTTGGACATCAAGCCTATGGACATAAAATTCTAACCGGTCGTAAAAATGTATTCCATACCAATAGAAAATATAAAGGGATAAGTGGTTTTCCAAAACGAAGCGAGAGCGAGTACGACTCATTTGGCGTTGGACACTCATCAACATCAATATCCGCAGCACTTGGAATGGCTGTTGCATCTCAGAAAGAAGGAAAAAACAGACAGGTTGTTGCAATAATTGGCGATGGATCGCTAACCGGAGGGCTTGCCTTTGAAGGGCTAAACAATGGTGGGATTCAGAAATCAAACCTACTGGTAATCCTCAACGATAATAATATTGCCATCGACCCTAACGTTGGAGCGATGAAGGAGTATCTGCTTGATATTACTACCTCCAAAACATACAACAGGGTTAAAACCGATGTATGGAATTTACTCGGAAAGGTTGACAAGTTAGGATCTAAAACACGTTCAGCCATTCAAAAAATAGAGAATGCAATAAAATCATCGCTTTTAAAACAAAGTAACCTTTTCGAATCGCTTGGTTTCAGATATTTTGGTCCTGTGGATGGGCATGATGTTGTTTATCTCACCAAATTATTAAACGATTTAAAAAATATCCCAGGGCCGAAACTCCTCCATTGTATAACGGTGAAAGGGAAAGGATTTTCGGCTGCCGAGGCGAATCAAACACTATTCCATGCTCCTGGGACATTTGATAAAGAGACAGGCGAAAGAAAAGTAGTAATCCCAGATATTCCTATACCTCCAAAATATCAGGATGTTTTCGGCAGAACCCTCGTTGAACTAGCATTGATGAATGGTAAAATAGTTGGTGTTACACCGGCTATGGCAAGCGGTTGCTCGATGAATATTATGATGGAGTTGATGCCCGACCGAACTTTTGATGTGGGTATCGCCGAGCAACATGCTGTAACCTTTTCGGCTGGATTAGCCGCCGAAGGGTATGTTCCTTTTTGCAATATCTACTCATCGTTTATGCAACGGGCATACGACCAGATAATTCATGATGTTGCTATTCAAAAACTTCAGGTAGTTCTTTGTCTCGACAGAGGTGGACTTGTTGGCGATGATGGTGCTACGCACCATGGGGCATACGACATTGCTTATCTCCGAAGTATTCCAAATATGGTGGTTGCAGCTCCGATGAACGAGGAGGAGCTCAGGAATATGATGTACACTGCACAGCTCGATGGAGGTGGACCATTCTCCATTCGTTACCCAAGAGGTAATGGTGTTATGGTTGACTGGGTAAAACCGCTAACTGAAATCGCTATTGGTAAAGGTCAAATAGTTAAAGAAGGAAACGATATAGCATTCTTAACTTTTGGTCATATTGGAAATCTCGCAGCCGCAGCCGCTAATAGGCTTGAGATGGAAGAATTTAGCATTGCACATTACAATATGCGCTTTGTAAAACCATTGGACGAAAGTTTGCTGCAAACTATTGGCGAAAAATTCAAAACCATAATAACAGTCGAGGATGGTTGCCTCCAAGGAGGATTTGGAAGTGCAGTACTGGAATGGTTAAACGATAATGGGCATAAAACAAAAGTGATAAGATTAGGTATCCCCGACCGCTTTATTGAACACGGTACACAGCAACAGCTTTATAAGGAGTGTGGATTTGATGTTGACGGTATTTACCAAACCGCAAAACTTTTAATAGCTCCCAAGATGTCAAAAAAGTCGATTTAATGTTATTTTGAGTTAACATGCGATTTCCGTATTGCCCAAACCAAATAAACTTTCTATCTTCGCAACCCAAAGTTCTTACATTTACTGCCCGGATGGCGGAATTGGTAGACGCGCTGGTCTCAAACACCAGTGGTAGCGATACCGTGCCGGTTCGATCCCGGCTCCGGGTACAAACCAATAAAACCCTCGGAATTGAGGGTTTTTTTATAAACAGCCAACCATGAAACATGAGCTGTATCCCTACGGCGAGAGGCAAGATCAGTTCGATCGCCGCTACATTGAAATGGCCCAAGTTTGGGCTAAGAATTCCTATTGTACTCGCAGACAGGTTGGTGCTCTTATTGTTAAAGGGCGCATGATTATCTCCGATGGATTTAACGGAACCCCTTCAGGGTTTGAGAATATTTGCGAAGATGAGGAGGGTAAAACAAAACCCTACGTACTTCACGCCGAAGCCAATGCAATTACTAAAGTGGCCAAATCGAATAATAGCAGCGAGGGAGCAACACTCTATGTTACTTCTTCACCATGCGTTGAGTGCGCAAAGCTGATTATCCAGTCCGGGATTCGCAGAGTAGTATATAAGGACGATTACCATAAATTTGAAGGAATTGAATTGCTTCAACGGGCAAATATTGAAATAGTTAAATTAGACTTATAAAAAATTTTATGATTTACGAGAATAGAAAAAAAGATATTATCTACCCAATCGCATTGGGTATTGTTCTAATTGTTGGTATAATCATTGGTTTCAAAATCAACAAAGGTTCTGGAAGAACGAGTTTATTGGTTAACCCAAAAACCGATAAGCTCACTAGCGTACTAAAATATATTGAGGACGATTATGTTGATACCGTTGGTATGGGTCGGCTTATTGAACTCACTTTGCCTGCGGTTCTAAAAAATCTCGATCCACACTCAATCTATATTCCAGCAAAGGAGTTTCAAGGAATGAATGAACCGCTCGAAGGGGGCTTTGATGGTATTGGAGTTCAGTATAATATGCCCAACGATACAGTAATCGTTATAAGCCCAGTAAAAGGTGGACCATCCGAAAGGCTAGGTGTTTTAGCTGGAGATAGAATTATTAAAATAAACAAAAGAACAGTTGCTGGTGTTAAATTTCAAGCCGATAGTATTCCAAAACTATTAAAGGGTCCAACCGGAACAAAGGTTACCATTGGAGTAAAAAGAAAAGGAGTGAACGAACTCATTGACTTTGAGATTACCCGTGCTAAAATTCCAATTTATAGTGTTGATGTAAGCTATATGCCAACGAAAGATATTGGTTATATCAAAATAACAACCTTTGCTAAAACAACTTATCAGGAATTTCTAAAAGCTGTTGATAAGCTTAAGGGTTTCGGTATGAAAAAGTTAATCGTTGATCTACGAGGAAATACAGGTGGCTACATGGATGCAGCCACTAATATTGCCGATGAATTCCTCGATTCAACAAATTTAATCGTTTACACTCAAGGTAAATCAAGATCGCGTCAGAATATCTACTCAAACCCAGGAGGAGAATGCATTGATGAAAAAGTAATTATTTTAATCGATGAATTTGCTGCATCGGCCAGTGAAATTCTTGCTGGAGCAATTCAAGACAATGACAGAGGAACAATTATTGGCCGCAGATCCTTTGGAAAAGGTCTTGTACAAGAGCAGGTTTACTTCAAGGATGGTTCGGCCTTGCGATTAACGACTGCCCGTTACTACACACCATCGGGTCGTTGCATTCAAAAACATTACAATTCAGGTAATGATGATGATTACTACAACGATATAAGTACTCGATTCCAACATGGTGAATTTCAGCAAGTCGATAGTATAAAAATTGCAGATACCTTAAAATACTACACATCCAAGGGAAGAATTGTTTATGGTGGTGGTGGGATTATGCCAGATATGTTCATTCCATTGGATACCAATGGAATTAGCCCCTATCTAACCAAAGTGGCAAACAGAAATCTGATTTATCGATTTGCATTCGACTTTACCGATAAACACCGCAATGAGGTTCGAAACATTAAAGATTTTGAAGGGGTAAAAAAATATTTAAGTAAATTTGATCTATTAACGCAATTTGTTGCCTTTGCTCAGCGAAGTGGAATTCCTGCTAACGAGAAACAGATTAATCACTCTAAAAAAATCCTTGAGACTCAGATAAAAGCAGTTATTGCACGAAATATAATTGATGATGATGGCTTTTACCCATTCATTCGCGACATTGATGAAACCCTTCAAAAAGCAATTGAATATTTTAACAAGCAAGAAGTGAGTAAAAAGGTTTCTATGATTCCCTCAAAACTTAGCTTACAAAGTTGGGTTAGGGCTCAGCTAAAAACAAAATCTAAAAAAGATTTGGTTGCCTACAGCGCCTAATCGTTTTCTTTAATCCAAATAAAAAAGCCAAATGGTTACAATAACCATTTGGCTTTTTTGACTTCAAAAACATAGGCTACTTGATCCTTTTAAACCTATTTAGCTGATTTCTTGGATAGAAAGTTATACCATAGCTAAGAGATATAAATAAAGGATTCTTACCCACTGGAGGAAGCAAAAAGAATGAAATTTTAGATTTTGGTCTTGGGGCTAATTTTTGCATTTTAGCACTAAAACTTGTAAAATCGATATCAAACCCAAAACCTCCTGCATTAAACTGTTTACTACTACTAGATGTGGTCGTTGTTCCGTTAGATATAAAAGGATTTGTGGGAGTATAAGTGGTCTTAATTGTCACTCCGGTATATGTAATATCAAATGAAGGTCGGTACTTTAGGGTAAGGGCAATTCCTTTCCAAGTTCCCTCGTCAATAAACTTTCCTTGCGCAATAGTCCAACCGAGGTTTCCAACAAGTCTCATATTCATTGATAAAGCGGACATATCCATTGTCACTCCAGGTTGTTTAAAAGTGGGCAACGTAAAGCCATAAATAACAAAATCAAAACCTATACCCCAGTTAAACGAATTCCACTTTGATATACCTGTTGTAAACTCTGGCATTTTAAGATTAATAGCGTTCGATGAGAATGAGTAGCCACCCCCATACCCAGTAATGACGCTAGAACCGCCGGGCATGCTAAGTCCAGATTTAGCTAAATCCAAACGAAAATAAGTTCCCGTTAGCAATACTGAGGTATAGTTTACTAGCCCGCCCTTTTTCAACCATTCATCCCTAATTGCCTGTGATTGATTATAAGCCCCGTCATTATTCAAACTATTTGCTTGTTGAGATGCAGCTAAATTTTCTCCATCTAGTAAATCGATATACAGACCCGTAAACTTGAACCCTACTTCAAATTCATATGTTTGATTAGGTTTAGGAATAAAAGAGAATGATGATTGAGCAGCCAAGCCTGCCCTACAATCAATCCTTAGTGAAGTTGAGTAATTCGGTGTAATGTTTACCGAAATAGAACTTCCGTTCTTAAGGATATATTCATTATCCTGAATAATAATTCGAATTTTTGCTACCGACCCTTGAAATTTCTGAGGTCTATTAAATTTCAATGTAATTGTTTCCTGAGCTGCGGCTGTAAGTATTAGCAGCATAAAAAAAAGAAAAAAAATCTTTTTCATAGATTTCAAGTTTAGGTGATTAAACGAAAGTTACGGCGGGATTAATAAATTCAATTAATATTTTATACAAATTTGACGACCCCTCAATTTGAATATTTGAATAGAGGGTTAAACGGTTTAAAATCAATAAATGCGTTGATTTATAATGTTTTGAAAAATCATAAGGAACGGAATCAATTCACATTTTCTCTTTGATTGCACAAAGCGCAGCGACCATCAACTTCATTCACATTGATATCAATCAACCCAAAACCTGTTCAAGAAAATATAGATCCACTGGCTGTTGTTGATTTTTTTTTGGAATATTTACGAAAAGCCAATAAAAAACTTAACTTGTTACACACAAAACAAATCTAAAACCTATGAATGGGATATTCAGCTCCTCAATTGGTAAAAAACTAATAATGAGTATATCAGGATTATTCCTGATGGTATTTTTACTTGTTCATCTAATTGTAAACCTCATGCTCCTCGTTGGCAACGGAGAGACATTTAACCGAGCCGCCCACTTTATGGCAACTAACCTGGCTATTAAAGTTGTAGAGCCGATTCTTGCACTTGGTTTTATTATTCACATTATCTATGCAAGTATAATTACGTTGCAGAATCGCAAAACTAGGCCAATTGGATACATCAATTCTTCATCCAATGGGGTAACGTCGTGGGCATCGAAGAATATGTATATACTTGGTGGTACAGTTTTGATTTTTCTTGTTCTTCACATTACAAATTTTTACTGGAAATTAAAATTTGGCGAAGTTCCAACCCTTTCGGTTGATAACGGATTAATCCAAATGGAGGATGCTTACTCTTTGGTTTCAGGCTTGTTTGTCGCATACTGGTGGTTCGATTTAATTTATGTGGTTGGAGCGTTGCTTCTCGGATTTCATCTAAGCCATGGTTTCTGGGCAGCCTTTCAAACCCTCGGCTGGAACAATAAGTTATGGATTAAGCGCCTTGAAGTTGTTGCATACATCTACGCAATAATAATAGCAACAGGCTTTTCCATTATCCCGCTATATTTTCTAATTCTGAAATAATAATCTGATATATGAGCAAACTAAATTCGAAGATACCCGACGGCCCTTTGGTCGATAAGTGGACAAAACACAAAACTGCATTGAAGCTGGTCAACCCTGCAAATAAATCGAAACTCGATATTATTGTAATTGGAACAGGCCTAGGAGGTTCATCATCAGCATCTACGCTAGGTGAACTAGGGTACAACGTTAAGGTATTCAGCTACCAGGATAGTCCACGCCGCGCGCACTCTGTTGCAGCTCAAGGTGGAATAAACGCAGCAAAAAATTACAAAAACGATAACGATAGCATCTATCGTCTTTTCTACGATATGATTAAGGGTGGCGATTTCCGTGCCCGCGAAGCCAATGTTTACCGTGCAGCAGAGGTAAGTAATCTAGTTATTGACCATTACACTGCGCTTGGCGTCCCGTTTGCCCGCGATTACGGGGGAACTATCGATAACCGCTCTTTTGGTGGTGTTCAAGTATCTCGAACATTTTATGCTAAAGGCCAAACAGGCCAACAATGCTTGGTTGGAGCATATTCAGCCCTGACCCGTCAGATTAAAGCCGGAACGGTTACCATGTATCCACGTAGAGATTTGTTGGATATAGTTGTTGTTGATGGCAAAGCACGCGGAATTATTACCCGAAACCTAGTAACTGGCGAAATTGAACGCCACTCGGCACACGCCGTAGTTCTTGCAACAGGTGGTTACGGAACTATCTACTACCTATCCACCCTAGCGCTGAACTCAAATGCTTCTGCCGCTTGGAAAGCGCATAGAAAAGGTGCATTATTTGCAAATCCAAGCTTTGTGCAGATACATCCAACCTCAATCCCTGTAATGAATAGCTACCAATCGAAGTTAACATTGATGTCCGAATCGCTTCGTAACGATGGTCGGGTTTGGGTTCCAAAGCAGGCAAAAGATCCACGGAAGCCCAATGATATTCCAGAGGAAGAACGCGATTATTACTTAGAACGACGCTATCCTGCTTTCGGAAACTTAGTACCTCGCGATGTTGCTTCACGCGCTGCAAAAGAGCGTTGCGATGCAGGTTTCGGCGTTGGTCCAACAGGGCTTTCGGTCTATCTCGATTTCCGCGATGCCATTAAGAAGAAAGGCAAAAAGGTTATTGAGAGTAGCTATGGTAATCTTTTCGATATGTACGAAAAGATTTCGGGCGAATCGCCTCTTGAAACCCCGATGCGTATTTATCCAGCTGGACACTACACCATGGGCGGGCTTTGGGTTGACTATAACCTGATGACAACAATACCTGGGTTATTTGCCGTAGGCGAATCAAATTTCTCCGACCACGGAGCAAACCGCCTTGGTGCAAGCTCGTTGATGCAGTGCTCAGGTGATGGTTATTTCATTCTTCCCTATACCATTACCGATTATCTTGCTGATGATATAAAGACTCCAAGAATTCAAACCAATATCCCTGAGTTTGAAAAAACCGAAGCTGATGTAAAAGAAAGAATAAAGAGATTACTTAGCATAAACGGCAAAGAAACCGCAACCTCATTCCATAAGAGGTTAGGCAAAATTATGTGGGATTACTGCGGAATGGTTCGTAACGAGGAGGGTTTAAAGAAAGCGCTTGTACTTATCAAGGAGCTAGAGGAAGAATTCTGGAAAAACCTTAAAGTCACAGGTACCGACAGCGAACTGAATCAGGAACTGGAGAAAGCCGGTCGTGTTGCCGATTTCTTTGAACTTGGTAAACTTCTTTGCATGGATGCGCTTAACCGTAAGGAGAGCTGCGGTGCTCACTTCCGTGAGGAGAGCCAAACCGAAACCGGCGAAGCTAAACGCGACGACGATAATTACTCTTTCGTTGCAGCATGGGAATTTAAAGGCGAAGGACAAGAACCTGAACTCCATAAAGAAGAACTCAAGTTCGAATTCGTTAAACTTCAAGAAAGGAGTTACAAATAATTAATTTAATGTATCTGCTCTGTGCTACTCTGTGAAAAAACTCTGTGTACTCTGTGTTTAGTTTTTCTAACACAGAGTTCCACTGAGAACACACAAAGGGTCACAGAGAACACACAGAACAAATAAAATAGCGAAAAGATGAATATAAAACTCAAAATATGGCGCCAACCAGATGCTAAGAGCAACGGGCGCTTCGAAACCTACCCGCTAAATGATGTTTCATCGGATATGTCGTTTCTTGAGATGCTCGACTATCTCAACAACAACCTGATTAAGGAGGGGCAACAACCCGTGGCCTTTGAGCACGATTGCCGCGAAGGTATCTGCGGTTCATGCGGAATGTACATTAGCGGTCGTCCACATGGTCCACAGCACAAAACTACCACCTGCGAGCTTCGTATGCGCGAATTTAAGGATGGCGACACCATCACCGTTGAGCCTTGGCGTGCTTCTGCGTTCCCAGTTATTAAAGATTTAATTGTAGAACGCAGCGCTTTCGATAAGATAATGCAATCGGGTGGTTTTATTTCCGTTAACGCTGGTGCCGCTCAGGATGCCAACAGCATTCTGGTTAAAAAGAAAAATGCTGATGAAGCATTTGATTCAGCAACATGTCTTGGTTGCGGCGCATGTGTAGCTGCTTGTAAAAACTCATCGGCAATGCTGTTCATTGCAGCTAAAGTTACCCATCTTGCTCTATTTCCGCAGGGTCAAACTGAGGCTGAGTTACGAGTAAAAACTATGGTTGCCAAAATGGATGAACTCGGTTTTGGTGGTTGTACCAACACCCGTGCCTGCGAAGCAGAATGCCCAAAAGGAATCTCAATTTCGAATATTGCTAAGCTGAACAGGGAGTTTTTTGTGGCTAAGCTAAAGGAATAATTTACCAGAATTAATCGTTCCTGTGGTTGGGACTGCTGTGGAGTGCTGCACACTTAACCGCCGTTAAGAACATAGTTAAAGGTAGCAATAATTCTGCATCAGCCAAATCAACCACAGTAGGCTAAACCACATGTTGTGTTCAGTTAATTTATTAGTATTATTGTACAATCAAATCCATTTTATTTTAAACCCTCGCTAGTCAAAAACTAACGAGGGTTTAAAACAGGTTCGTTTACTTAACTATTTCAGCCGATTCAAAATCTGCCTCAGTTATGGTGTAAGTGTAGGTGCATTCATGCTTACTACAATTAATTTCATAATACTCATTAAAATTAAGGATATTTCGTTTATCATTACACGAAATACTTGAAAACTCACTTAAACATCTATATTTAATAACCTTTTGATTATTAAATATTATATTCACTGAATCAATCCATTCTACTTCAAAAATCCCTCTTGGTTCTGAGTTTTCACCCTTTCCCTTTAGTATTGTGAATTTAGAATTTGGTTGAATGTCAATGTTCTCTTTATACAGAGAACTCAAAGAATTTTCCTTAGAGTATC
>JANYLA010000061.1 GCA_025361485.1 Bacteroidales bacterium | reverse complement strand
CCCTCGATGCAAGCGACCTTGCTGAGGTTAAAAAGATAATTGAGGATTGCGAAATAGTTTGCCCAATATCTGGTTCACGCAACTGGACCGATGTTCGTCAGTTCAACCTGATGTTCGAAACCAAGATGGGTTCCGTTAGCGATGATGCGGATACTATTTATCTACGCCCCGAAACGGCTCAGGGTATTTTTGTAAACTATCTGAATGTTCAAAAAACAGGTAGAATGAAGATTCCATTTGGAATTGCACAAACAGGTAAAGCTTTCCGTAACGAGATAGTTGCCCGTCAGTTTATTTTCCGCATGCGGGAGTTTGAGCAGATGGAAATGCAGTTCTTCGTTCGACCTGGTGAGGAGATGGAGTGGTATGAGTTCTGGAAAGAGAAACGTATGCGCTGGCATAAAACAATGGGTCTTGGCGATCAAAAATATCGTTTCCATAAGCATGAGAAGTTGGCGCATTATGCTAACGCTGCTTCGGATATCGAGTTTGAATTTCCATTCGGATTTAAGGAGGTTGAAGGTATTCACTCCCGCACCGATTTCGATTTAAGTAGCCATCAGAAGCATTCGGGTAAAAAACTTCAATACTTTGATCCTGAAACTAATGAAAGTTATGTTCCATACGTTATAGAGACTTCAATTGGTCTTGACCGTACCTTCCTATTAATCCTATCTTCAGCATACACTGAGGAAAAAATTACTAAAGAGGATGGAACCATTGATGAACGTGTAGTTCTTCGCATTCCTCCTGCGCTAGCACCCGTTAAACTGGGAGTATTTCCATTAGTAAAAAAGGATGGTCTTCCAGAAAAGGCACGTCAAATAATGGACGAGCTAAAGATTGATTTTGCTTGTCAGTACGAGGAGAAGGACACCATCGGTAAGCGTTACCGCCGTCACGATGCCATTGGAACACCGTTCTGTATCACCATCGATCATCAAACCCTACAGGACGATACCGTTACCATTCGTCATCGCGATACCATGCAGCAGGAGCGTGTTCCTTCTTCTAAATTAAGGGAGATAATGGAAGAGAAAGTATCGCTAAGAACATTACTTAAACAGATATAGAATTTGGTTACTAGTTAACCGTCAACTAATTTCAATGCGAAAAGCACTCATCATAACCTACTATTGGCCTCCCAGCGGAGGCTCGGGCGTGCAACGGTGGATGTACTTCGCTAAATATTTAAAAGCGTTTGAGATTGATCCTATTGTAATTACAGTTGATGAAAAAAATGCCTCGTATCGACATTTAGACAATTCGTTTAATGAGAAAGTAAGCGATGTTGAGGTTCATAAAACGAATACCCGAGAACCGTTAAAGCTATACTCACGGCTAATTAGCGGAAATGCTAAATCGGCAATTCCAATTGGCTTTTCGGGAGAATCAAAACCAAGTGTTTTTCAAAAAATCAGCAGAGCAATTAGAGGAAATCTATTTATTCCCGATTCCCGAGTTGGATGGGTTAACTTTGCTTATAAAAAAGCCAAAGAAATAATTTCAAAGGAAGATATCAGCATTATTATTACCACTGGGCCACCACACTCCACCCATTTAGTTGGACTGAAGTTAAAAAAGGACTTCAACATTACTTGGCTGGCCGATTTTAGGGATCCTTGGACAGATCTTTATTACAACAAGTTCTTGCACAGAACCAAATATGCAATAACAAAAGATACAAAGTTGGAGCAGAAAGTGCTTAGCACTGCTAATTTAATATTAACCGTTGGCCCTTCGATGAGGCAGTATCTTATTCAAAAGGGAAATATCGATCCTAATAAAGTGCACTTTATTTATAACGGATACGATGAAAGCGATTTTAAGAATATTGACTATACACTAGATCCTGAATATTTTACCATAAGCCACATCGGAGTGATTACGCCATCGCAGCCCATAACCGCTCTGCTTGTTGCGTTAAAGCATTTTTTCAACATCAATCACCCAGTAAGTAAACATTTGAGGTTTAGGCTAATTGGAAATGTGTCGGATGAAATAATGAATGAAATAAAAACGACTATTCCCGATCTCGCCGTGGAGTATATTGGCTATGTTCAGAAAGATGTTGCAACGAAATATATGCTTAGCTCCGATCTTTTATTCAACAGTTTAGCCGAAATGGAGAATAGCGAGCTTTTAATTTCTGGTAAGCTTATGGAGTACATTGCCTCCAACAAACCAATAATATGTTTAGGTAATCCAAATGGCGATGCGGCAAATTTGCTTCGAGAGTTTGAGTACAGCGAAGTTTTTGATCGGAAAAGCCCCGAGCGAATAGCTGACTATTTGGATAAAATATTTCATAATTGGATTAATAAAATTAAATTTATCGATACAAATGAAAGGTATCGGCATTACAGCCGGTACGAAACTACTCGTGAGTTAGCAGATCTTATAACGAAGCATATATGAATGGTCTAGGTTTTCAAGATATTAAAAAAGCCCTGATTTTAGGGCCTCACCCCGATGATGCTGAATTCTCAAGCGGTGGGACAATCGCTAAATTAATCGAAAATAATGTTGAAATTCATTATGCGGTTTTTAGCATGTGCGAAAAGTCAATCCCAGCAGGATTTGGCCCAGGAGCCATAAAGAACGAGCTGCTTATGGCTGCTGATTTTATGGGTATTCGAAAGGAGTTTTTATACTTATACGATTACGAGGTAAGGGTTTTCCCTCAATACCGACAGGAGATTCTTGAGGATTTATTCAAGCTGAATAAGCGGATTGCTCCCGACTTGGTTTTCCTTCCGAGTAGCTCCGATATTCATCAAGATCATCACGTCATATACGAGGAGGGTGTTCGGGTGTTTAAGAAATCCAGATTGCTATCGTATGAGATGCCTTGGAATAATTTTGCATTTCTTTCAAATATGTTTGTAGTGCTTGAGCAACGCCATGTTGAAAAGAAGATTAATGCTCTTAAATTATATAAAAGTCAAGGGTTTAGGCCTTACAGCGATGAGGATTATCTGATATCTCTCTTAAAGATAAAAGGACTTCAGGTTGATAAAAAATATGCAGAGTCATTTCAAATATTAAGGTGGCAGTTATGATAACGTTAGCAAACATTTTGGACTATTTTAAAAAGGAATCATTACAGATTATTTCATCCAATGTTGAATTGTCTAAAACGATTATTGGGCCGCGAAATATCGATGATGCTACAGCAAATCATATCACTTTTATTTCATCTAAATATAAAGAAACGGCCTTTCAGAAGTTAATAGTTGCGCAAGCATCATTGATCGTATTAGATTCCTCAATTTTTTATATTCTCGACGAGCAAACAAAAAAAAATATAAAGGCAGTTCTTGTTATTTCAGATACACCAAAGAATACTTTTGTTGATTGCTTAAATGTGTTTTTTAAGGAGAATGAACAATCAACCGTACATCCAACAGCGATTATTCACGCCTCTTCAAAAATTGGCGAGAATACTTCCATTGGCTCATACACCACTATTGACGAGAATGTTACTATTGGGAAAAACTGCTCAATAGGTGCGAATACTCATATACAGAAGGGGACTATTATTGGGGATAATGTTGTAATCAGGTCGAACGTAACGATTGGTAACTGGGGCTTTGGCTTTGTAAAGGACGAAGCTGGGGCGAATGTTAACTTCCCTCATTATGGAAATGTAGTAATTGAGGATGATGTTCAGATTGGCAGCTCAACGTGCGTCGATAGGGGTTCGCTCGGCGACACGATTATTAAAAAAGGAGTTAAAATTGATAATCTGGTTCACGTAGCGCATAACGTGTATATTGGAGAGAACTCACTCATAATTGCTTGTACTATGATTGGTGGCAGTACAATTATTGGCGATAATTGCTGGGTTGCCCCATCGGTAACCCTTCGTAATGGTATTAAAATTGGCGAGAATACAACCTTAGGAATGGGGTGTATTGTTACCAAGGATATTCCTTCAAACGCTACCGTTGCCGGTGCACCGGCTATGCCAATTGAAGATTATAAAAAACTTCTTAAAATTCAAAAACAGCTGATTGAGCGGAAAGACGAGTAGGTTAATCGAATACTAATTTGTTTTTGTTTTAAATAATGTATTTAAGCGGTTACTTAATTTCAATTTGCCTTAATTTTACCAAATCATATTTGCTTTTCAGACCAATTATTAATCGGCACTTCATTGAAAGTATTAACTATTTTAGGTTCAAGCGCCCAGCATATCAAGGCTGCAGTTATCAGTCATCAGCTGATAGCTGAAGGAATTGATGAGGTAATATTAACCGCTGGTCAGCGCCTCGACGATCCCGCATCATATATTTTCTTTGATGAAATGGATATTCCTGAACCAAAGTATAAATTGAGCATACCCGATCTTAATCCAGGTGCAGTAACCGGAAGGTTAATTATTGATATTGAGAATGCAATTATCTTGGAAAAACCCGATATCGTTATTGTTTATGGCGATAGCAACCCAGCACTTGCTGGAGCACTTGCTGCGCGTAAGAATCAGATTCCGGTTGCTCATATTGAGGCAGGATTGCGCTCTTTTAATATAAGAACTCCCGAAGAGTTAAACCGCATAATCATCGATAGGATTTCAAACCTCCTGTTTTGTTCAACCAAAGTTGCGATTGAAAATCTTAAAAATGAAGGATTTGAACAATTCTCTTGTAAAATATATGAATCAGGGGATATTATGCAGGATGCTGCAAATTACTACGGGGCACTATCATCTATAAAATCAGATATTGTAAGTCGGCTAAATATAAAACAATCTTTTGCTCTGGCAACGATTAACTGTCCTGAGAATACTAATAATCCAAGTAAACTAAAGGAGATTGTAAAAGCGCTAAACCAAATCAACCGAAGCCAGCGTGTAATTGCAATTCTTCATCCTAATACAACCAAGTATCTTAAGAATGCTGAAATTGAAACCAGTTTTACTATTATTCAACCTGTTAGCTATTTCGATTTAGTTGAGCTCTTAAAGAGCAGTAATATTGTTTTAACCGATAGTGGAGAGATTCAAAAGGAGGCGTTCTTTTTTGGAAAGTTTTGTGTTACGCTTAAGCAAGAAACGGAATGGCCTGAACTTGTTAAAAATGGTTTTAACATGCTAGGTAGCTCCGATTCAGAGTTTATTCTTATTGCTTACCATGAAATGATTAGTAGAAACCGCGACTTCAATATCGACCTTTACGGTAAGGGTAAGGCGTCGGTTAAAATATCGGAAATTTTGAAGAATTGGAAAGAGTAACTTCAAACCCCACTGCTTTTTTACTATTTTTGATGCCGATAGTCATTAAAACCCCAATACGATGAAAAAAGAGTTTATTCAAAAACTATTGCCACATATCGTTGCGCCTATTGTTTTCTTATTCGCAGCGTACATTTACTTTTCTCCATTAATTGAAGGAAAAGGTCTTTCTCAGCACGATGTTGTCCAGTTTAAGGGACAAGTAAAAGAGATTCAGGATTATCGCATTGCAACTGGGGAAGAAACTCTTTGGACAAATACAATGTTTGCCGGAATGCCGGCATATCTGACCTCGGTCAAATATTCAAGTAATTTACTTAAGTGGGCGAATAAAATAATTCAGATTGGTAAAACACCAGCAAGCTATATTTTTGCAACGATGCTTGGTTTCTATATATTACTGCTAGTGCTTGGAGTTAATCCTTGGCTCAGTATTGTTGGTGGGTTTGCTTATGGTCTTTCCTCTTATTTTTTAATAATAATTGGGGCAGGACATAATAGTAAGATACATGCCATTAGCTATGTTGCTCCAATGTTAGCGGGTATGATTTTAACCTTTAGAGGAAAGTATTTAGGAGGATTTGCACTTTTTGCTCTATTTTTTGGGTTGAATCTTTTTACCGGACATCCGCAGATTACCTATTATGCAGGTTTTATTATGATTGCTATATCTATAGCATACTTTTATTCGGCATATAAAGAAAAACTTCTCTTACAATTTGCTAAAGCGGTTGGAGTTTTAGCCATTGCTGGAATTCTTGCTTTTGGAGCAAATTTTTCAAAACTTTGGTTTACATATGATTATGGTAAGGAATCGATTCGTGGTAAATCCGAGTTAACATCAAATAGTAGTAATAAAACAACTGGCCTTGATCGTGATTATGCTTTATCATACAGCTACGGAGTGGCGGAATCGTTCAATATAATGATTCCAAATTTAGTTGGCGGGTCATCTAGCTGCGGACTTACAACCGATTCTAAAACCTTCAGTTTTTTAAAACAAAATGGTTTCACCAGTAATCAAGCAGAGCAATATGTAGCTCAACTTCCAACGTATTGGGGTGATCAGCAAATGACTTCGGGCCCTGTTTATATTGGAGCAATAGTTGTGTTTCTATTTATATTCGGACTTTTTGTGATAAGAGGGCCTGTAAAATGGGCGTTATTAGCAGTAACAGCCTTATCCATCGCTCTTGCAATGGGACATAACTTCATGTGGTTGTCCAATTTCTTCCTCGATTACTTTCCAGGATATAATAAGTTTAGAACCGTTTCAATGATTCTTTATATTGCCGAGGTAACAATGCCTTTATTAGCATTTATGGCGCTCAAGCAAGTTTATGACGGCAATCTTGACAAAAAACAGTTTTTTGATGCTTTAAAATGGTCGCTAGGAATTGCAGGCGGATTGTCGTTATTCTTTTTACTCTTTGGAGGCGCTCTATTCAACTTCGCAGGGTCGGTTGATAGCCAGCTATCAGCAAGCGGTTGGCCAAATGAACTTATGGAGGCATTCAGAGATGATAGAAAGTCGATGCTTCGAGCAGATGCTCTACGTTCGTTGGTTTACATTCTCCTTTCGGCGGGGGCATTGTATGCCTTTTTTATCAAGAAATTAAAACCGCATTTTTTTGTTGCCATACTTGGACTTCTTATCGTTGCTGATATGTGGGTGGTAAATAAGAGGTACATGAATAACAATCAGTTTGTTTCGGAAGTAAAAGCCGATAATCCTTTTACTCCAACAGCGGCCGACCTTCAGATTCTTAAGGATAAAACACTTTATTACCGCGTATATAACCTTTCGGTAAGCCCATTCAACGATGGAACAACATCTTACTATCATAAGTCGCTTGGAGGTTATCATGGTGCAAAAATGCGCCGTTATCAGGAGCTTATCGAAGAGCATATCTCTAAGGGAAATATCGCTGTACTTAATATGCTTAATACACGTTATGTAATTCAGCAGGGTGAGAAAGGACCAATTGCACAATTTAACCCTCAGGCTTTGGGTAATGCTTGGTTTGTTGATACATTAAAAATTGTTCCAAATGCTGATGCTGAACTTGCCTCACTCAACAACTTTAACCCGGCAAAAAGGGCAATTGTCGACAAGCGATTTAGTAAAAATCTCGAAGGATTTATACCATCAAACGACACAACCGGGAGTATTCAATTAACGGAGTATTATCCGAATAAACTGGTTTATAAATCCGATGCACAGGCTCAAAAAATTGCCGTTTTCTCCGAAATTTACTATCCTCGAGGATGGAATGTTACTGTTGATGGACAGGAAAAGGATCATTTTAGGGTTGATTACGTTTTACGTGCTATGGTTGTACCTGCTGGTAAACACGAAATTATATTTAGCTTTAAACCCAAAATGTTTGAAGTTGGTAAAAGCATTGACCTCGCATCTTCGTTGTTAATAATCTTGGTATTCTTTGGATGGATTGGCTTTGAAGTAAAGAAAAAGCTGAAGGAGTAACATTGATTAAATCAATTAAAATGAAAAACACAGAACGAAAGGTTACTCGTCGACGATTACGAAGCACATCTTTATCATCTATTATAAGCATCTCACTTGTGCTTTTTATGCTGGGAGTTATCGGTATTTTAGTGTTTAATGCCAAAAAACTTTCTGATTTTGTAAAGGAGAACATCGGGTTTTCAATTTTTCTTCAGGACGACATTCGTGAGGTGGATGCAAATTTCATTCGGAAAACTCTCGATGCATCCTCATTTGTTCGATATACCGAGTACATTTCAAAGGAAAGGGCTGCAAAGGAGTTGAAAGATCAACTTGGAGAGGATTTTATAAGTTTCTTAGGATATAACCCACTTTCTTCATCTATTGATGTTAGGATGAAAGCCGATTATGCAAATCAGGATAGTATAAATAAGATTGAAACGTTTCTGCTTCAGTTTAAGCAGGTCAAGGAGGTGCACTATCAAAAGTCGGTTGTAAACCTAATCAACGAGAATGTAAGCAAAATCAGCTTAGTGATAATAGCATTCAGTAGTTTACTGCTCTTTATTGCACTTGTATTGATTAATAATACCATTCGGCTCACGGTTTATTCGCGTCGATTTATCATTAATACCATGAAACTCGTTGGCGCAACGTGGGGATTTATACGAAAGCCCTTTCTGATAAAAAGCATTATTCATGGCCTTTATGCATCATTAATAGCTATAATAATGCTATCAGGTTTGTTTTATTTTGTTAAAAATGAATTTGGTGACTTGGTTGATATCATTGATTATCAGTTTATAATTATTATTTTTGGCGTAGTTATCATTTTCGGGGTACTAATTAATTTAATTTCGACTTACTTTGCAGTTAATAAATTTTTAAGATTAAAAGCCGACGAATTATATTACTAGATCAAAACCAAAATATTATGGCAAAACAGACAGCATCAACAAAACAAAACGATCAGGACGAAACTAAATTTGCTATAGGCAGGAAGAACTATAAACTATTACTTATTGGTTTTGCAATAATTGTAGTAGGTTTCCTTTTGATGATTGGAGGTGGTTCTGAAGATCCTAATGTGTTTAGTAACGAAATATTTAGCTTCCGCCGAATTACTTTAGCACCAATCGTTATCCTTTTTGGCTTCGCATTTGAGATTTATGCAATAATGAAAAAGCCTAGCGAATAGGCTTTTCTAGATATTCCATTTAACCTGACATTTTCGGATGTCAGGGTTTTTTATTTTTAATAGGATATTAACATTCATGGTGTTTAGGCAGGAGAAACTATTCATTATTATCGATTGCTCCTTAATTTTTAAATGATTAATATGATACCTGGTTTTTCAAAGGATACCGATTTTCAAGAGGGTGCAATAATGCTTGTTAATAAACCCTATGGATGGACCTCATTTAACGTTGTGAGTAAGATTAAACATCTAATTCGCAAATCGAAGGGTTATAAAAAGATTAAGGTTGGGCATGCCGGAACCCTCGATCCTTTGGCTACTGGACTGCTTGTAATTTGCATTGGAAAGGCTACAAAACAGGTTGAATCCTATTTGAAAGACGACAAGGAGTATATTGCAACGTTCCATTTAGGTCAAACTACTCCTTCATTCGATATGGAAACACAGATGAACCGGGATTTTCCAATCGAGCATATTACCACTGACCTTGTAGAAAAAATTGTTAGAAGTTTTTTAGGGGAGCAGAATCAGGTTCCACCATTATTCTCTGCCAAAAGTATAAATGGTAAACGGGCATATAACTTAGCTCGACAAGGAGTTGAAATGGAGCTCGAACCAGTTAAAGTTATCTTTCATGAGCTTGAAATTATAAAATTTGAGATCCCAAAGCTTACTCTTCGAATTAAATGTAGTAAGGGTACATATATTCGTTCCTTAGCAAGAGACTTGGGAAAGGCGTTAAGCAGCGGTGCATACTTAGCCGATTTAGTAAGAACCGGCAGCGGGGCATTTAAATTATCTGAGGCAAAAGGACTTGAAGAAATTGAAAAATATTTCAAGACCGATGTAACAAACTAAAAAATGTTACGTATAAGGGGGACAGTCTTTGAAAGAATGATTATTTTTGTAATCCAATTGATCTTAAGTTGACACATCATATACTCCATTTTTATTATTATTATTTTGAAGCTGCCTCCTGCAAATTGTAGGACATTGTTATGTTGTGTTATAGGATATTTATTACGAAATCTTTTAAATGTAAATAATGAAACTCTCACAGTACAAGTACAACCTGCCTCAGGAGCTGATTGCAAAATTTCCTACTGAAAATCGCGACGAATCGAGGTTAATGGTTTTGAATAGAAAAACAAAAACCATTGAACACAAAGTCTTTAAGGATATTATTGACTACACAAACGAAGGCGATGTTTTTGTTTTCAATAATACCAAGGTATTTCCAGCGCGTCTTTACGGAAATAAGGAGAAAACAGGAGCCGAAATCGAAGTTTTTCTTCTCCGAGAGTTAAATAAAGAGCAACGCCTATGGGATGTTCTTGTTGATCCCGCTCGAAAAATCAGAATAGGAAATAAATTATATTTTGGCGAAGACGATTGTCTTGTTGCTGAGGTTATCGATAACACAACTTCACGAGGACGTACGCTCCGTTTCTTATTCGATGGTTCATACGATGAGTTTAAGGAAACACTATATCGCCTAGGTGAAACTCCGCTTCCAAAGTTTATTCGCCGCGATGTTGTTCCTGAGGACAGAGATCGTTACCAAACAGTTTATGCTAAGCATGAAGGAGCCGTTGCGGCACCAACAGCTGGGCTGCATTTTAGCCGAGAGCTGTTGAAGAAACTCGAAATTAAAGGTGTTCATTTTGCCGAGATAACGCTACATGTTGGCCTAGGTAACTTTAGAACGGTTGATGTTGAGGATCTCACAAAACACAAAATGGATTCGGAGCAGATTAGTATTCCAATAGATGCTGTAGATACTGTAAACGGAGCGAAACAGAATAAAAAGAACATTTGTGCTGTTGGTACTACAGTGCTTCGTACTATCGAAAGTTCAGTTTCTACCGATGGCTACCTAAAACCTTATAGCGGATGGACTAATAAATTTATTTTTCCTCCATACGATTTTAGCGTTCCCAATATGATGGTTACAAACTTTCATTTACCGCTCTCGACTCTACTAATGATGGTGTCAGCTTTTGCAGGGTATGATTTTCTTTTCGATGCCTATAAACTGGCAATAAAAGAGAAGTACCGCTTTGGTACTTATGGCGATGCCATGCTGATTATATAATTATATTTCGATAGAATTATTAATAAGAACCCTACTTCAAAAAAGTAGGGTTTTTTGTTTGATATTTTGAGAAAACACATACAATAATTACAATAAAATCTATGCTTTTAACTTGAATAGAATTGCATTAAAATCGAAAAGACAAAAAGCAAAAGGAATAAAACGTTTGGCCAAAACTTCCGTTTTGAAGTGGTAAAGTAATGAGTAAATTGGAAAACAATGGGGATGAACGCGAAATACAAAATTTCATTGGAAACCGTTGGAACTATTATAAAGATTAATAACGTAACGATGTTAATCCAAAAAAAAGCACCATGAAACTTTCTAACGCTAATTTTTTCAGTAGAAATTGTCTTTACTAAATAGATTCCAGTAATAATAAATAGTAGCAAGCAATAGGAGAAGAATAAATAATGAAGTACACTATTATTATCATTATTAACCTCGGTAAGCAGATTGGATAACAATCTATTTATTACTGCTTTTAAATCATTGTTAACTAAATAGTGATAGAAGAAGAAGAAGAACCAAGGTGTAATTAATCCAAAAAATAGCGCAAACCACTCTCTTGCATTAAATGAACGAATTGATATAATTGATAGTAAAGCAGCAATGATGTAAAAAATGGTTGGGGCATAAAAAAGAGAGGCAATAGCAATGTAAAAGCCGGCTCTAAAAAGATTATCTAAAACATTCTCTTTATGGTAAATTGAGAGAATGTGATCCATTGCAAATACAAAGAAAAAAACTGCAAAAACAGCTGGATTTAGCTGTTGCAGAGAGATTATACTTGATAAAAGAATTATATAGAAAAACGATAAAAGGTAAGAACGTTGCTTAATTACTATATGCTTTGAGTTGATTTGGAGAAGATAAAATCCAGTGAAAAGCAACATAATAAATGCAACAATTTTTCCTGCTAACACATTGTTTAATATCCAACTCGTGATTAATGAATAGAATGGCATAGAAATGCTTTCGAAATAATATGGGCTCACAATCCCTGTAAAGCATGATTTAAGCCACAATAGAATGGCCAATAGGAGTATTGTCGCTATAACCTGAGGGAGAGACTGTTTAAAGAATTTTAACAGCATGTTTAAATGTATGGTTTAAGATCTTTTCCAATGTCAGTTCTATAATATTTACCCTCGTATTGAACCAGCTTGGCAGCAGTATAAGCTTTTAAAAGCGATTCATCAGCAGTTTGACTTAGCCCCGTTAAGGCTAATACCCGTCCTCCTGATGTAATAATATCACCATTAACATATTTTGTTCCTGCATGAAATGCTATTACATCCCGCACATCATTCAATCCTTTGATGATTTTGCCTTTCTCATAATTCTCTGGATAGCCACCAGAAACCAGAATTACAGCTGTTGCAACCTGATTGCTGATACGTATCTTACATTCCGAAAGTCTACCTTGCCCGGTTAAGTCAAACAGCTCCACTAGGTCATTCTCAATTCGTGGGATAACAACCTCTGTTTCGGGATCGCCCATTCGAACATTATATTCAATAACTGAAGGGTTGCCGTTATCATTCATTAAACCGATAAAAATAATACCCTTATAATCAATTCCATCCTTGGCTAAACCTTTAATGGTTGGAGCAATAACTCTCTCTTCAACCTTTTGCATAAAGGCTTTGTCAGCAAAAGGAACAGGAGAGACTGCGCCCATTCCACCAGTATTTAATCCAGTATCGCCATCACCAATTCGCTTATAATCTTTAGCTTCGGGTAGTATCACGTACGATTTTCCATCGGTGAGAACAAAAACCGAGAGTTCGATTCCCTTTAAAAACTCTTCGATAACTACCTTTTTACTGGCCTCACCAAACTTACCATCAAAAAACTCGTCAATGGTATTATTCGCTTCATTTATATCAGTGCTAATAACAACACCTTTTCCTGCGGCTAAACCATCAGCTTTTAGAACATATGGAGGTTTAAGTTGGGTTAAAAACTGCTTTGCTTCATGACCTTGACCTGTAACAAAACTCTTATAGGCTGCAGTGGGTATTGAGTGACGAATCATAAAAGCCTTAGCAAAATCCTTGCTCCCTTCCAGCTGTGCGCCAACTTTTGTTGGGCCAATTACTGGAATATGCATTACTCTTTGATCGGCAAGAAAACTATCATGAATTCCTTTAACTAAAGGTTCTTCGGGGCCAACAAAAACTAAATCGATGGCATTATCTATTACGGATTGCTTAATCGCTTCGAAATCGAGTATGTTGATATTTAGGTTAACACCAACACTAGCTGTACCCGGATTTCCCGGCGCAATAAAGAGTTTCGTTAATTTTGGGCTTTGAGAGAGTTTCCAAGCAATAGCATGCTCACGACCACCAGAACCAAGTAAAAGGATATTCATTTTGATCTATTTTCAAGCGTAAAAATAAGCCAAACGAATATCATTACAAAAGAAAATAATGAATTAGCCCGTACTTACTAAAATAGAGGATACAGCAGAATGGAACAACACGAGTAATAAGAGTTTCATGGATGAATAATTCGAGATACTATAATTTGTTAAAGCCCATTTTAAAGGGATTAGTGTTATAACAAAAAAAGGGAATTCAGAAATGAATTCCCTTTAAACATGTTTTTTGTTTTAGTTAAAAAGCTCTTATGGCTCGAACGTATTGAGTTGAATTTTTCAAACTTGTTCCTGAAACTCCACCACTAAAGTTCAGTCGATAAGAATAGTTTATATTGTATTCGCTAGAGCTCCAGTAATATAATGTTGTGCCAAAAGACCCTTTCCCTGCTAAATAAAGGTTTGTATACATTAATCCCAATTCATCTTTAGAAGGGAGGTACCAATCGGTATAACCATTTAAAGATAAGTTCCAGCAAATTTCTGCGGCAATACCAATTGTTGGACATCCGGCAACTATATCCATAGTATTTTGGTTTCCTGTACCAATTGCTGTACCATCTGCTCCAGAAATTACTGATGGGTAGCAGCCCCAATCAGCGCTTATTTGATCGCTAGGAGCAGCAATTAAGCCATGCAAACCTGATGCATCCAAATAGAAGATTAATCCTCCTTCCCAGGTTATGCCTGTTCCGAGAAGAGTAAAAGTCATATCATCGCCATAGGTAATGCCAAATGAGTTTTCCGCTTTCACCCTAAAGTGATAGGTTGTTCCTGCTACCAGACCACTAACAGTTGCGCTCACATTTGTATTTGTACTTCCATTTAATGGACTTTGCGTTGCGGTTGCTGTTGAACCATAACTTATTGTAGTTCCGTATTGAAAGGTAACAGTTGTTTGTAATTTATTCGGATTTACTACCCCGTTCAATATAGCAGAAGGAAGGTTAAATGTTGCAGGTTGTGTCAATGCCGTTGGAGCGGTATAGGTATATTGCCATTCAGGTACTCCCGAAGCATTCATCGTTAAAACTTGTCCTGTTGTACCTTTTGGCACTGCCGTCCAGCTGGTTCCATTGTAGTAAAGCATATCTCCGGTTGTTGGAGTAGCAAGAGTAACATCATCATTTTTATTTGTATCCCAGTTTGTAAAGGTTACGGAATTCCCACCTGCACCAGAAATACTAAGTTGATTCGTATTCAGTGTTAATGCTTGATTTTCGTCTGTAAGAAAATTGGGAGTCCAATTCTCCCATTTGCTTGAAGTTGAATTATATTTAAGTAATTGGTTGTTTACTGGAGAAGAGAAGTTAAAAGGATTGCTCATTATTTCGCTCCAAGCGGGTACATAGCTTATCAGTCGATATAAACCGGCATGGTTCCCCCAACCATAAGCGGTATTCCAATCGGAAATATTTGTTGTGGTGATATCATTCACTGCGTGAGCAGTTGTTATGGCATCGGTAATTCCATAGCCACTAATCGTTGTTGGTTTATTGGTAATGTTGTTGAAATGTAGTTGAGATGCTCCACTTGTTTGCATATTAACTTTGGTGTAATAATTTGCAGAAACAGCAGACCAAATAGGATCGGTTTCAGTAAAACTTTTTAAGTACCCCGCACTGCTATGATCGCCCCACGCAAATGCATTATCCCAATTAGTAATACGATTGCTAGTTACCCCGTTTGCTGGATGAGCAAGAAAAATTGGATCTGCCTCATTAAAACTGGTTAAGTACCCTGCTGCGGCATGGTTTCCCCAGCTATATGCAGTATTCCAATTTGATATTTTAATTGCAGTAACTCCATTGGCAGGATGCGCAAGAAAAACAGGGTCAGTTTCGGTATACGTTTCTGCTTTTTTAGCATAAATGGCAAAGGGTACGCTTAACAGTTGGTTTGTTCCCATTACGGCTCCATCAACTGAAACTTTTAAAAAGAAAGGAGCATTCGCCCAATCAATAGTGGAAAAATCGGTGGTATTTACCGATCCTATCTTTAGGTTAACAATTCCAAATCCATTAGTAGTAGTGGTGTGCGTTTCGTTAAACACAACGGTACCGCTAACCGAACCTTGAATTATATCAAGGACAATAGAAACATTTGTATTTGCTTTTGGACTTCCATTAGCATCGCGAATTACTGCTTGATAGTTGATCTGATCGGTGTTTTGGGCGCTTATAATGAACGATGCAATAATTCCGGTAAATAAAAGAATTATACGTTTCATAATGTTTTAGGGTTTAATTTCATATCTAAGGTAATATATTAATAGGGGCACTAAAAATTTTCAACGGTTCTTTTTATGAATGATAATAATGCAAGTGCAAAATGAATAGATACTTACACTAAAAATGCATTATTGTATTGAAAATTAAAGAGTAATAGAAATGATAAAAAAGTTTGTTCTGAAATCAATCAATACGCTTAAATTACAAAAACTCAAAGCAAGAGGTTTGTGCCAGAATAAAAATACAAAACTGATAAAGAGAGTGTATCTATTAAAAACAACGTTTAAATGCGATTAACTAAAGTCGGTATAAGGTGTGGTTTGTACGTTCCCCAAACCAAAAAAACCAATCTCCTTTCCAGAAATTAATCGGGGTTTACTCCAAACTTTTCTTACTTGTTTTTTAGCTTTGTTATCTTCAATTTTCATCTTTTCAATTATCGAATGAATATTTTTTGCGTTTTTATATTTTGTGCACTCTGTACTTTAACAATATAAACACCTGTTCTAAAGTTACTATTTATTGTTTCAGAGGTTGAACTGGCTAACCCTGAATAGTTTAATCGACCAAGAACATCATAAATAGTGATTGTTGAATTTGGCAGACAATTATTTATGTGTATCTGGCTGTCGTACGAATATATAATCGTTATGTTTTCAGTATTTGGATCTACTCCTGAACTTGGATCGATGGTCACAGTTACAGGGCCAGCAATTGAATAACAGCCTGTAATAGAAACAGTACCCTTGATATAGTAGTCGCCAGCAATTGCCATTTGTGGAGTGTTATACGGATTCGTTGCTGTAGCATCTAGCCAGTAGGTATAATCTAACCCTGAGGTTGACCCTAAAGTAATTTCTGGTGATGTTAAATCAACCGTGGCAGGGGATATTACCGATGGTGGATTTGTTGTAGTTACTGTAGGCTGATTATTAATTGTAACAACAATAGGTTCTGAAATAGCATAGCATCCATTAGGCGCAGCTCCCTTAATGTAATAGACGCCATTTATTGCAGAATTAGGGGTGCTATAGCTTATCGTTGCGTTGGAGTTTGTCCAGTAAGAATATGTTAGCCCACTCGATGATCCTGATGTTATTTCGGGGGTAGTTAAATCGATAGTAATTGGAGAACAAACAGGGCTTGGCGAAATCGTTACAAGAGTTGGTGAGGGTTTTATGGTTACTTGAACAGGATTAGAAATTGTATAACACCCATAATTATCGGTTCCTTTAATGAAGTAGGTACCACTAGTTGAAGAGGTTGGTGTGCTATAGCTCAATGTTGCATTCGAATCGGTCCAGTATGAATAAGTTAACCCGTTGGTTGAGCCAGTAGTTATTTCAGGTTTTGTGATATCAACTGTTGATGGTGAGCAAACGGCATTTGGCGAATTAGTAACAAGGGTAGGTGTGCTATTTGTCAAAACCACAGGTTCCGAAATAGTGTATGAACCGTTAGCGGCAGTACCTTTGATATAATATGTTCCAGCACCAGCGCTTTCGGGTGTTGAGTAAGGTATAGTTGCCTTGGAGTCGAGCCAATAGGTAAAAGTAAGCCCATTGTCCGAACCTTGAGTAATTGAAGCCGCAGTAAGATCGACTGTTTGTGATGAGCAAGATGAGGCCGAATTTGTAATATTTACTTTAGGAGCAAGTAGCACATGAAGCCTAAAACGGGTGTAATTATTTATATTATCCTTTAATACGTTTGAAGTGAACGTGTATGCTGGGTTTTGATTTAAATCCTGAGTAACCATACTCACGGTATCCTCAATAAAGTAGTTGTATTTTTTTGAGGTTTTGCTAAAATCGGCCTCAAACTTAAACGACTTTCCAGGAAATGTATTAAAAAGGCCAATAGAGAATATTTTTTCGCTAGTAACTGGTTTAACAGATTGAATTATCACCTTGTTTAGATTTGGGGTAAAAGTATATAATGCTGCTCTTGAGGTATCGTCATCTGCAGTAAACATCTTGAATGCATCCCACTTATCATCAGCATCGTTAGCATAATCTGCTTGAACAATAATCATCTGATCTCTACGATTTTTAGTGTACATGTATAGGCTAAAAATATCCCTGTCAACGGAAGTCGTTACCTTGGTCTTAGCCGATAATTTAGGTTTACTTTTATAGAAAACTTGCGTTCCACCCCAATCATGACCCCTTGCTCCGGCAGGAATGGTTAGCGTTGCGCTGCCGCTTGAGCCTGTTGCCCTAACAAAGAATGCTTGCATCGGCGGTATTCTCCCATCTACAGTTACTATATTATTCGAACCTACACCGCCCTGCTGATATGTTTCGGTACACATGTTACCCGATGCATCGGATGTTCGGTAGTATATTGTTACATCAATATCTGATGGCAGGGTTACTTGCTCCCAGTCAACCACGGCAGGATAGGGATTACCTACCATATAATACAAGTTATTCGCAGCGGATGGGCATGGTAAACTTACCGAATAAGACGATTGGTCGTTGGGAAAACCAGTAAGGGTGAATGTTTGAGAATTAAGAGATCGTATTCCATAAGCATTCATAACATTTAAAGGTGTTACACCATCCCAAATTCTATTCCAACCCGGTTTTGGTGCTGTTCTGGTAAGATCATAATAGCTAAACGGGTTATTCCCATCGCCTAAGGTGGCCTCAGGATTAAAGAGACCACTAGTAACTTCGTAGGTTGATGGGGAAAAATAGTACGACCTGCCAGTTTTTTGACCGTTAAAGCCATTTGTTGTGTACCTGAAATCAGATGAAATTCTACCCATAACGCCATTACTGGGGTTGTTGATAAAGGTCCCCATTATTGAACGGAAAGCGGTTGTGCTAGCTTTTAGCTGTAAAGGGGAGTCGAACGTTGCAACTCCGTTAGCGGTTAATCCAATGCCTGGAGGAACAATTAAATGTGACGAAGAACCATTTACAGTAACATCATTACAAGCTACAGTATTGCTTAACGTTAATGTTGTAGAATTATCAACTGTGAGATTATTAATTGTGGCAGGCAGCCAGTTTCCCGTTATCTGAGCTGCTCCATAGTTAAAAGTATAGTTCGATATACCAAAATAGGAACCACCTCCTGTTGTTGCGTTAGTGCCATCTAACCCATTTGGGTGGGCTGTTATAAATGTCGTGGTTGCACCATCCTCTACAAAAATGTCTCCACCACCTCCAATAGCAACTCCTTTAGCATCGAAAGATGACTCAGCTTTTACGTGAAGGGTTCCATTTACAGTTAGGGCACTATTTGTAAGCGATAATTGAGAACGACCATCAACAGTAAGATTATTCACTGTTGTTGGCAATTTGCTACCTGTAACCTGAGCTAACGATGGTGCATTAAAAACGTAACTAGCCGAATTGTCATAAACGGAAGATCCTGAAGTTGCATTCGTGCCGTTAATGCCACTCGTATGAGCGGTAATTAGCGTTGAGTTAGGCTGTAAATTAAAACTCCCGGAACCGCTAACGGTAAAATCCTGAGCATTTAGAGCGGCACCTGTTTTTACAGTAACTGTTCCGTTTATTGTTCTACTTGCATGTAGGGTAACACCAGCAGCATTATCAATTGTAAGATTGAAAGGGCCATTTGACGAAGGAAAAACAAGATCTGAAGTTGTTTGAGCCGACGCCCCTTGGTAGTATAATTCCCCAGTAGAGCCATATGAGATTACAGGAGAAAGGCTTGTGGTAATACTCCCGGCAATAATTTTTAACGTACCATTGATAGTAAAACTGCTTTTTAAATTGATACTATTCGAGTTATTTATGGTTAAATTGTATAAACTTGCGCTTTGCGCTTGAGATATCTCAGCACCAGTGGGCATAGTACTTACAGAACCCTCCAAATCATATTGAAGTGTTGAACTACCCGCATAAATAAAATTGTTGGTTGGGTTAGATGCTAAATCGCTGGCGTTTGAGATTCTTTTTATTACTAACACCCCTCCATTATTTACGGTTATTGTGCCATTTAGACGGTTACCTTGAATGGTAAGGGTTCCATCGATAGTAACAGTACCACAATAAGTAGTTGGGGTACTGGTTCTGGCACCCATAAAACCAGTTACTGTTAAATATGCTTTAGATGCTATTGAAACGGTTCCGGTACCTTCACTTCCTCCGTCGATTCTAAGCTCCTTGGTTGCTGATGTTGAACCAACTACAAATGTTCCAGAGGTTACAATAAGATCGCTAAATTTAACATTAGCGTTGGATGTTCCGGTTGCTCCGGTGTTTAGGGCAACCTCACAACGCCATCCCGTTGTGTAAGCATTTGACCAGTTTGCTGTAAATAAAATCCTTCCGGCACTGTTTCCAATAAATTTTAGTCTGCCAGTTCCAGTTGTAATGATATTATTTGAAAAAGCACCATTTGGTCCCGCTAATGAACTACTAACGGATAAAGTATAATTATTAATTGTTAAACGAGTGCCTGATGTTCCTTGCAGGGTCAAGGTTTTGCAATCAGCATCAGCAGTAAGTGAAACGGTAAACGATGCTCCAATTGTAACATCATCGGCCGAAGTTGGAACTGCTCCTTCGTTCCAGGTCGAAGTTAAGTTCCAAGCAGTACTGGCTTTTGCTGTTCTTGTGGCTGCAAGTACAATACCATTGCTTAACATTATGGTTAAAAGTAGGAGAAGGCCAAATATATATTTGACTTTCATGGGACTATTAAAATTTATAAGTGTTTTCATAACTTTTAAATTGGCGAACACCAAAAAAAATATTGGTTTTACCTATCATGGTTTTACGATGTTATAACCCTATGAGTTACAAAATATTTTACGCTTAACCCAAATGTAATCCACAAAGATAAAACATAATAAGCTATATAAGAATAGAACAACATATATTCATCTACAAAAAGGATGCAATTGTAAAAAAAACAGGTAATTAATCTATTAAAAGTACAAACAGTTTTTTTATGGGAATGTTTATTAGCATCATTGAAATTCAAGAGGTTTCTAAAACCTTACAGGTCTATCAGTATA
>JANYLA010000043.1 GCA_025361485.1 Bacteroidales bacterium | reverse complement strand
GACGAAAACAAAGGTCGAACATTTGCATTAAGAGAGAAAATGTCTTTCGGGCTTTTCTCTCTTTCCTTCATTCCGCTATCGCTGCATTTCGGAAAGAGAGAAAATCAATCATTGTTGCATTTACTAATTGAATTTTTCCATTCTAAGAACTTTTCATTCTACTTTTTGTTTAACGTTTTGTTAAATGATTCGGACTACTTATAAAAAATCAAACGCTATGAACTTTGAATTTACCGAAGAACAACTGATGATTCAGCAATCTGCAAGAGATTATGCTCAACGCGAACTCAGCAAGGATGTACTCGAAAGGGACGAGCATTGCGTATTTCCAACAGAGCATATAAAAAAACTTGCTGAGCTCGGATTTATGGGAATGCTAGTAAGCCCAGCTTATGGCGGAAGCGGTTTGGACACAATCTCTTATGTTTTAGCCATTGAGGAAATATCAAAGATTGACGCTTCGGTGGGCGTAATCATTTCGGTAAATAATTCGCTTGTATGTTACGAGCTGGAGGAGTTTGGCACCGAGGCGCAGAAACAAAAATATTTGGTTCCTTTGGCGAAAGGTGAAAAATTGGGAGCGTTTCTTTTATCAGAACCTGAGGCTGGCTCCGATGCCACTTCGCAGCACACCAAAGCAATCGATATGGGCGATCACTACCTGATGAACGGCACAAAGAATTGGATTACCAACGGCGGTTCAGCAAATACGTATATCGTTATTGCTCAAACTTATCCAGAAAAAGGACATAAGGGGATTAATGCGTTTATTGTTGATCGTCATTCAAAGGGAATAACCATCGGTCCGCATGAAAATAAGATGGGAATGCGAAGCTCCGATACACACTCTGTGATGTTTAACGATGTCATTGTTCCAAAAGAAAATCGTCTAGGCGAAGATGGTGCTGGGTTTAAAATTGCTATGAAAACCCTTGAGGGTGGACGAATTGGAATTGCCTCTCAAGCTCTCGGATTAGCCTCTGGAGCATTAAACCTTGCAGTAAAATATGCGAAAGAACGTAAAACCTTTGGCACCGAAATTATCAACCACCAAGGCATTGCATTTAAATTAGCCGACATGGCTACTGAAATTGAAGCCGCTAGGTTTTTATGCCTTAAGGCAGCCTGGCTAAAGGATAATCATCAACCTTATGGAACGGCGAGTGCAATGGCAAAACTTTTTGCTGCTGAGACAGCAATGAGGGCAACCACCGAAGCGGTTCAAATTCATGGTGGATATGGGTATGTGAAAGAATATCATGTTGAACGGTTAATGAGAGATGCCAAACTTACGCAGATTTACGAGGGGACATCTGAAATTCAGAAGATTATTATTTCTAGAGCACTGGCGGGAAAATAGTTATTCATTATTAATAATGTCATTCCGGGCGAAGTCCCGGAATCCATTTATAAACTGATGGATTCCTGCATACGCAGGAAAGACTATGAAGAATGTTTTTCTTATTAGAATAATATCTTTTATTAAATTCATCATAATATGAATAACACAGAACCATACAAACCAAAGAATCAGCTAAGAATAATTACAGCAACATCCCTATTCGATGGTCACGATGCTACAATTAATATCATTCGCAGAATTATTCAGTCGTCGGGAGGTGAGGTAATTCATCTTGGACACAACCGCTCGGTCGACGAGATTGTTAATTGTGCCATTCAGGAGGATGCTCAGGCCATCGCAATTACATCGTATCAAGGCGGACATATCGAATTTTTTAAATACATGTTCGATCTTCTTCATCAGAAAGGATGTGGCCATATCAAGATTTTTGGAGGCGGTGGCGGTGTTATACTTCCTGATGAAAAAGAGGAACTTCTAAAATACGGCATTTCCGGAATTTACACCCCCGATGATGGAAGAACCATGGGATTACAGGGGATGATAAACGACCTATTAGAAAAATCGGATTATCCTTTAGGTGATAAAAAAATCGATTTAAAGAAGGTTAAACAAAAAGAGCAATCTGAAATCGCATCATTAATATCAAAAGCAGAGAACTACCCTGAACTTGCAAAAGAGTATAAAAGTATAATCGAAGAGTACGCAAAGAATTCAAAAACGCCAATCATCGGAATTACTGGAACGGGTGGTGCAGGGAAATCATCGCTGGTTGATGAGGTTGTGCGACGATTCTTCGATCTATACCCCAATTTAACCATTGGTATTGTCTCCGTTGATCCATCGAAACGAAAGAGCGGTGGTGCTTTGCTCGGCGATAGAATTAGGATGAATGCCATTAACCATCCAAATATCTACATGCGCTCTCTTGCCACTCGGCAGGCAAACCTTGCCTTATCGGCACACGTTCACGATGCGGTGAATATTCTGAAATATGCAGGTTATGACTTAATTATTCTAGAATCATCGGGAATTGGTCAATCCGATACCGAAATTGTTGACCAAAGCGATATCTACTGCTACGTTATGACCCCTGAGTATGGCGCAGCATCGCAGCTCGAAAAGATTGCCATGCTCGATTATGCCGATATTATCGCCCTTAACAAGTTCGATAAGCAGGGCGCTTTGGATGCACTGCGCGATGTGAAGAAGCAATATCAGCGCAACAATAAGTTATTCGACAGAAATGTCGATTTAATGCCTGTTTACGGAACAATTGCATCTCAATACAACAATGAGGGGTTGAATAACTTTTTCGAAAAGTTAAAGGAGATTATTACCGCAAAAACTGGTTTTGCTTTTCCTGAGACGAAGCAAACACTCAAGTTGAATAATCACATCGAGCAGATTATTCCAAGCAGTAAGGTGCGTTATCTTGCCGAGATAGCCCAAACGGCTCGTGATTATAACCAAAAAGTTGATGAACAGGCAGCAATTGCCAATCGACTTCAAGCGCTATCCGAGTCATCTAAAGAATTTGAAAACCAAATACCTATTTCTGCCCAAATCAACGAGAAGATTAACTCTGTTAAAGAAAATATCACAAAAGAGAATCTTTCGATTATTGAGAATTGGGAAAGCAAGAAAAATCGATATAAGCACGAATTTTATGAGTATGAGGTAAGGGGAAAAAAGATAAAAATTGAAACGCATATCGAGACATTATCGCATTCTAAAATACCAAAGATTGCAATGCCATCGTTTACATCATGGGGCGACATACTCAAATGGACGCTTAAAGAGAATGTTCCAGGCGAATATCCTTACGCCGCCGGCGTTTTCCCTTTTAAACGTGAGAATGAAGATCCAACCCGAATGTTTGCTGGTGAAGGCGGTCCAGAACGAACCAATAAGCGATTTCACTACCTCTCGGCAGGGCAAAAGGCCAAGCGACTATCAACCGCCTTCGATTCGGTTACCCTTTACGGTGCCGACCCCGATACACGTCCCGATATCTTCGGGAAAGTTGGAAATTCAGGCGTTTCCATTGCCTGCCTTGATGATGCAAAAAAACTCTACTCAGGCTTCGACCTGCTCGACATCTCCACATCGGTATCGATGACAATCAATGGGCCAGCTCCGATAATGGTTGGCTATTTTTTTAATGTAGCCATCGATCAGCAGTGCGAGAAGTACATCAAAGCAAATGGTCTTGAGAAAGAAGTTAATGCGAAAATTGATATCATCTTTAAACAAAAAGGGATTAAAAAACCTGAATACCAAGGAAAACTACCCGAGTCAAATAATGGTTTAGGATTAATGCTTTTGGGCGTAACAGGTGAACAGGTTTTGCCAAAGGAAGTTTATGAAAAGTTAAAAAAAGAGACTCTCGAAACGGTTCGAGGAACAATTCAGGCTGATATTCTAAAAGAAGATCAGGCGCAGAATACCTGCATCTTCTCAACCGATTTTGCTCTTAAGATGATGGGCGATATTCAGTCGTATTTTATTCTTCATAATGTAAAGAATTACTACTCGGTTTCCATTTCGGGTTATCATATCGCCGAGGCAGGTGCAAATCCAATCTCTCAGCTGGCTTTTACTCTATCTAATGGGTTCACATTCGTTGAGTACTACCTATCACGAGGAATGAAAATTGATGATTTTGCCCCAAACCTATCGTTCTTCTTCTCGAACGGGATTGACCCCGAATACACAGTTATTGGTAGAGTTGCTCGAATTATTTGGGCAAAAGCCATGAAGTTTAAATACAAGGCCAATGCAAATTCTCAAAAGCTGAAGTATCATATTCAAACATCTGGTCGATCGTTGCACTCGCAGGAGATAGAGTTTAATGATATCCGAACCACACTTCAAGCACTGTCTGCCATTTACGATAACTGTAACTCGCTTCACACCAACGCCTACGACGAGGCGATAACAACTCCAACCGAGGAATCGGTTCGCAGGGCAATGGCCATTCAGATGATTATCAACCACGAGTATGGTTTGGCAAAAAATCAGAATTCGCTCCAGGGTTCATTTATCATTGAGGAGTTAACTAACCTTGTTGAAGAAGCGGTTCTAGTCGAATTTGAACGGATTTCAGAACGAGGAGGTGTTTTGGGTGCAATGGAAACCATGTATCAACGCGGTAAAATCCAAAGTGAGTCGTTGTATTACGAATCGCTTAAGCATAGCGGAGAATTGCCGATTATGGGAGTAAACACATTTCTCTCTTCAAAAGGATCGCCAACTATTGTTCCGAAGGAGGTTATACGAGCAACTCAGCAGGAGAAGGATTACCAAGTAAATATGGTTAAAAAGATACAGGAGGTTAATAAAGATATTGCAAAAAATTTATTACTCGAACTCAAGAATGCCGTTCTCGAAAATAAGAATACATTTGAATATCTGCTTGAAGCAACTAAATACTGCACCATTGGGCAGATTACCCAAACCCTTTACGAGGTTGGGGGGCAGTATCGAAGAAATATGTAGTAAACTTGATTTTTAATAAGCTAAAAGTGATTAATTTTATAAAAAAAACATCAGCTATGAACTACAAACAGGATTATTCTCAGTCAAACCTTATCGTTGCTATCAACCCTCGTTACCCTTTCACCAAGATTGGCGTTTATAACAACAACAAGTTAATATTTTTAAAAAAGATAAATCATATTGAAGATAATCTAAAAATATTTAAAGATTGTAATGAACTTACAATTATCAGGAAAAAATCAATTCTCAAAGAGCTTCTTGATAATGGAATTCCCATCGAAGATATAAAAGTAATTATTGCCCGAGGTGGATTAACAAAACCCCTTAAATCAGGCGTATATCATGTTAGTAAAGATGTTGTAAAAGACCTCGGTGATTGTAAGATGGGTAAAGATATCGTAAATCTAGGTGGTTTGGTTGCTGATGCATTAGCCAAAGAATTACCGAATGCCAAAGCCTTTATTGCAGACTCTGTTGTAGTTGATGAGTATGATGATCTTGCACGCGTTACAGGTTTGCCAGAGTTGCAACGCAAATCAATTTTTCATGCGTTAAATCAAAAAGCAGTAGCCCGTAAATATGCCAAATCAATTGGCAGAAAGTATGAAGAGTTGAATTTAATTATAGCTCATTTAGGGACAGGAATTACCGTTGGGGCGCATAAAAATGGGTTGGTTGTTGATTCAAATATGGGCTACGATGGCGATGGACCATTTTCACCGATTAGAGCTGGCGGTTTACCCGCAGGTGATTTAATAAAGCTTTGCTATAGCGGAAAATATAATGAGCAGGAATTACTAACAAAGGTTAGTATCGAGGGTGGTATTTATGCTCATCTCGGGACACACAGTGCCGAAGAGGTTGATAAGAGAGTACAGGAGGGCGACCAAAAGGCAGCATTTATTTTTGAGGCAATGGCTTACCAGGTAGCAAAAACAATTGGATCGATGTACCCTGTGCTTAATGGCGATTTGGATGCTATTATTCTAACCGGCGGTATTGCTCACAGCCAATGGTTTGTAAAGAAAATAACTGAACGAGTTAATAAACTGGCTCAGGTTGTAGTTTATGCTGGCTCCGATGATATTGAAACGCTAGCTATGCGTGGTCTTTCGGTGATAAATGGGGAGGAAGAGGTTTTGGAATACTAGTGAAAGTGGAATGATGGAATAATGGGTGTCTTAAACGATTACCTTGCCTATTTGCACACAATATTCCATTCTTCCAACATTCCAAATCTTTTTAGCTAAAATAAATAGGAGTTACTGGATACACTCGCCTTACTTTTGCGCCACGCTCTTCATTATATCCTCAATGTATTTATCGGGAACCTGAACGGCAACCACTTCGCCTTTTACGGTGATTACACCGTTTGCAATTACATCAACATCAATGGTTACTTTTTTGCCGTCAATCTCCTTTATTCTTCCACGTATTTGAAGCGTACAATCAATTGGTGTTGGTTTTAGATATTTTACGTTCAGCGAACCGGTAAGGAATCGGAACGATGGTTCGGTATTCATCTCACGATTCTCTTTTCGGTACATTGCTCCCGCTGCAGAGCCCGTAGCATGACAATCGATAAGCGAGGCCAAAAGACCTCCGTATACAAAACCTGGAACAGCAGTATGGTAATGCTTAGGAGTAAACGTTGTTAGCGTTTCGTCTCCATCCCAAACAGTCTTAATCTGATAACCATGCTCATTTAGTTTCCCGCATCCATAGCAATGGCTAAGATGATCGGGGTAATAGTCTTGAAATGCCTTAACTGCCATAGTGAATTGATTTTGTAATTAATTGCTATTATAGGCAAAAGTATATTATTATGTTGAAACAAATCTCTATGAATAATGTTTGAGAAAAAATTCAATCGAGCACTTCCATAAAGTGTTGGAAGAATATATAGATTACGATAACAATAGAAGAATAAAGGCCCATTAAACGGAATGAGTCCGGTAAAATACCGAACACATTCTCTATAACTATTTTATTAACTGTCCAACTTTGGGAGTTCACTTTACAACGGAGTTTCATTTTTGTTGATTTTTTTTTCGCTAGTGTTTTACAACTAACTGTTTTTTGTAACTTTTCACTCCATCGGTTATCTCTACAACATATATTCCATTTATATAGTTTGAAGTAGAAATGGTAAAGCTGATGCCAGACATACGGGCAGTGTATACGAGCGAACCATAACTGCTGAAAACGCGCAAAGTATAAGATTTGTTGGGCTTTTCAAACGATGTCACAACTTCATTCCCCGCATTGTCTGTTTGTGTTTGAGGTTCTACCAAGCGAATTGTAGCATCATTGCTGGCAGGGTTCGGGGTTACCGTTACGATAGGTTCTGCTATATCCATTTCAACAATTCTTATACAGGTTTCAGGTGTCTTGGCTACAAACGTATAGTTATGTGTGTAAGAGCCGCACTGGTTAGAGGCAGTCATCCTGAAAACCGCACTGCTGCCTAAAGGCTTTATCAAAATCTCAGCATGTTTTCCATCGTTAGCGGGTGTAATATATGCAAACGATGTTCCCGGCGATTGGCTAACCTTTGTCCATGCAATCTGGTTTGAACAGGGGTCTGAAATATCAATCGTTCCACTGTACATTCCAGGGAAGGTGTATGTTAACAGGCAGTTGTTGTCTTGCAACCAGTCCGTACTTCCACCAGAGGTATATGAAGCATTTATTGTATAATAGTTAGGCGCACTAACAACAACACTATTTGCTGGTAAATCTATAGAAGATCCTGATGATGATAATGAGGCTTTAACCCAGCCTACTCCACTCCCATTAGCAGTAAAGGTAGCAGTATTTCCAGAGGTAGATGATAGAATTAAATTAGAACTATTATTCCAAATAACGGTACACCATATTGGGACATTATTTACAGTAAAAGTAGCATTAGTTGAGGTACAGGTGAATGAGGGTCCAGAAATTGAAGTAGCCGTAGTAATCGCCTTAGCAACCGCTTTATATGCGTTAAGTCTCCCATAACCAACTTGATTATTCCAAGTACCATTAGGATATTGAGAAGGATTGTATAAATATGTAGAATTACCAATTTTATCAGTAGTGGACTCTAAAATTTGTCGGACCTGAGTTTGAGTGAAATTTGGATTGATGGCTAAAATTAGAGCAGCTACTCCAGCGGCATTTGGACAAGCAGATGATGTACCATTGAATTCAGAATTATAGTCCCCTATATCATAACCAGCCCACCCTGTAATATCTGTTGTGTAAATTTTTACACCAGGCGCAACAATATCTAATTCATTGCCATAATTACTACCCCACCCGTCTTCTCCATCACAAGAAGTTGGCGATTTGCGCTCATCGCACATAGAACTCGCTCCAACAGCAATAACGTTTGGTAGTTTTGCTGGATATATAACGGATGAATTTTCATTTCCAGTTGAAAAAAATACGATACATCCTTTCAAATTTCTGCCATTCGTTACAGCATTATTTATGGCATTTGTAATTGTCGAAGAAGGAGTTCCTCCACCCCAAGAGCAGCTCAGTATTTCTGCCCCGTTGTTGACAGCCCAATTTATACCATTTTTAATCCATGAATCTTGGGCTATCCATTTTCTTCTATCGTCATATAAGGGATACCCATTTGAATATGCGATTCTAATGGGTATGATTTTAGAATTGTAGGCAATACCTGCCGTACCCTTATTATTATTGGCGACTGCTCCAGCAATACCCGCACAGTTTGTACCATGACTATCATCTGTACTAATATTGGGTGCACCGTTTGAACTATTTCCTGTAGCATCGTAACCAGGCAAAAGGTTTGCTACTAAATCGGGATGAGTTAATTCAACCCCCTCGTCAATAATAGCTATTTTAACTCCTTGACCTGAGGCAAAAGCCCATGCATTATCTACATCCATATCAGCATCAACGGTTCCACCTAAATAACCTTGATTATTTATTGCCCATTGTGAACTAAAATATGGGTCGCTTGTGTGAGGTTTTAAGAATCTTGTAAAATTAGGTTCGGCAAATTCAACGTTTTTATTTTTACCTAATTCATTAATTAATGAAAAAAGTTGATGGGTTGAGATGTTTTCAATTTTAACCAAGAACTGGTTTTCGGTAAATTCATCCTTCACTGCTTCATACTTCCATTTCGAGAAAATATCATTCAAAGGTATTTCGTTGTGTAGTTTTATTATCAATTGACCATTACATATTTGTTTTGTGCCATCCTCATAAGTTAAAACGGGTTCAATCTGTTGTAATTGGGTTTCAAATTTTTGAGCGATTAAGGGTTTTCGTGCTTCAAATACATTTTGCGAATCAACTTCGATTTTAATAAGAGCAGAAACTCCAGAGATTTCAATATATTCTTTGACTTTGCGTTTAATAGCCTCTTTGTTTTCTTTTTTAAATATTACATAGTATTGGTCTTTCGATACTTGCAGTTTGATAGGTTTACCCTCATTTTGATATATTAAGGTTTCTTGTGCATTCAAGGAAAATGATGTAAAAAAAGCAAGAAGAAGAAATAGGTTTTTCATTGACGTTCAATTTTAGTTAATATTATATGATTATAAGTATGATCAGCAGGATGAAAGGTTTTCTTACAAGTTTTTTTTAGTCTTCCAGAAAATTTTACAGTTACTAGTTCCCCAGGGGGTAAATTAAGTAAATCATTAAAATCTGAGAGCATTTCTTCGTTGCAAACAATCATTACATGTACGCAATTCGAACAATTTTGCTCTACATAGCCAATCCAAAATTTATTATTGTAAAAATCATCGTTTGGATCCAATTGTTTTTTATATGAAATAGTGCCTATTAAACCTGCAGAATCAGGAATAACATATACAATCTCAGATTCACATCCGCAATCTGGGACAACCTTATCTCTGCAACTAATAAATAAAAAAGTTGAAAAAATTAAGCAGTAAAAAAATATTCTCTGTTTTCTCATATAACCGATTTAATTGGGAATTATTAATTCTGTTGTTAAATGTTTCATTTTTTTAATAAAAACGTCCTATATTTTAGAATAATAGATAAAAGTAATAATTAAAATTATAAAAACAAAATATATGATTAATATTGTTAGATAAATTAGAGCTTAATTCATCGAATAACGATGAAATTAATTTATTTCAATGAAAAATATTTTGTTCTAACTTTGATTCGAGCAATTAGAAGGAAATAAAAGCTGTGTATGGCAGAAGGGAGGCATGCAGGGAAAGGGCTGACATACTCTGCTTTTACGGTGGGTTTTTCTTACTTGTTCTTTTCGTTGTCTAGGAATTCTTCTGTCCGTGTCCTCAATTTACCTTGCTGCTAACTATTTGATAACAAATATTTATCATGATTGTATTTAAATTCCGGTTACCTTTTGAATGAAACTATCAAATCTTTCCTGAATTTCACCCTTAAAATTATCATCGCATAGATGTGCTTTCATGAAAGCATCAGTATCCTCTTTATTAGCCTCGGGCAATACAAGATTTATCATCCCTCGTTGAATAACTACTACCACAGCATGTAATAAAGTAAAGATGATTAATACTCTTAATATATTTCTTAACAAAACGTTGAAGCGGATAAACAAACTTCCCCATCCATATTGGACCGCATAGGATTATCTTATCGTATTCCGTTAAATTGTGTTTAAGCGGTTTAATACCCAACCCAATATTCATTAAAAAAAACATAAAAAAGTTTAGCCTAGGTCGTATTCTTTCAATATCACAGTTTAGTTTTGCTGCAATTCGCTTGGCAAGATATTTATTGCTTCCTTTTCGCGAATAATAAATTACTATTGTTTTAGACATAGCGTATCACTAGCGTTGCGTTAACTTAATTATATGTTCTTTGAAATGCTTGATATTGTTTAGTTCTAGCGGTTATTTGTCGAGCAACGATTTGAAATCCAATTTGCCGTTCTTTACTGAAAA
>JANYLA010000042.1 GCA_025361485.1 Bacteroidales bacterium | reverse complement strand
CTTAGTAATTGTTAAAATATAAGTAGTACATTTGTATATAAAAATACAATATGACTACAGATATTAAATTAGCTGAAAAAATCAATTCATTTCTACCCAAATTAGACGAGCGTTTGGGTCGCATGTATTTAGCATCGGAGGCTTTATGTTTAGGTCGTGGAGGTAAACAAAAGATTGCCAAAATAGCTAAGGTTAGCCGTACAAGGATTAATAGAGGCATTGCAGATATTGCAATAACCAATACAACCGAAAAGGGTATTAGAAAATCAGGCGGCGGACGTAAGAAAATAACCGAAGAAGCCCAAAGTATACTGCCAACACTCGAAGGAATTGTAAATGCCCATACAAGGGGCGATCCAATGAACCCTCTTTTATGGACAAGTAAAAGTCTTCGGCACATTGAGAAAGCCTTAAAAGAAAAAGGATTTAAGGTAAGCTATGTAACAGTTGGGGAACTATTAAAATCATTGGGATATAGTCTTCAAGCAAATAGAAAGACAGACGAAGGGGCAACTATAGAGGATAGAAATGAACAGTTTGAGTATATAAATACCTCAGCAATTTCATTTATGACTAATCAATATCCTGTAATATCGGTAGATTGTAAAAAGAAAGAATTGATAGGTAACTTTAAGAATAATGGTACGGAATGGGAACAAGAAAAGAAACCTACAGAGGTAAAGGTATATGATTTTATAGATAAAGAATTGGGCAAAGCTGTTCCTTATGGGGTGTATGATATTGCAAAAAACGAAGGTTGGGTAAATGTAGGTATTAGTAGCGACACGGCAGAGTTTGCCGTAAATGCAATTAGAACATGGTGGTTTGAAATGGGACAAGAACAGTATATAAATGCAAAGAAAATATTAATCACCGCCGATGGAGGCGGAAGCAATAGTTCGAGAGGTAAATTATGGAAAACAGAGTTGCAAAGATTAGCAACAGAGACAGGTCTGGAAATCAGCGTATGTCACTTTCCTCCAGGGACAAGCAAATGGAATAAGATAGAACATCGTCTATTTTCGTTTATTTCAAAAAATTGGAGAGCGAAACCGTTAACAAGTATTGAAGTGGTTGTAAATCTAATAGCAAATACAACAACAGAAAAGGGATTGAAAGTCATGGCAAGAGAGGATAGGAAAGAATATCTCAAAGGCATTAAAATTACAACAGAAGAAATGGAAGCTATTAAGATAAAAAGAAATGGTTTTAGGGGTGAATGGAATTATACAATATACCCTTAAACTGTATCATTTATTATTTAACAATTACTTACTAGATCCTCTGGTTAACTCCATGTGGATTTGTCAGCTAGCTCGTTCTGCAACAGCAACACATCCTTACCAAGACTTATCGTATTGGTCTGAATTTAAGGCACCAGCTGGCCCTCAAGGTCCCGCAGGGGCTGCAGGGGCTGCAGGGGCTACTGGCGCTACTGGCGCTACTGGCGCTGCAGGAACGAACGGAACCAATGGGACTAATGGTGTATCAATCGTTTGGAAAGGCACACTCGCCACTGCTCCTGCAAGCCCCACAACTAACTGGGCGTACTACAATTCAACTGATAAAAAATCATACGTTTATAATGGCTCCATCTGGCAAATCATGACTCAGGACGGAATGCCCATCAGTGGAACAACAGGGCAAACCCTGTACTATAACGGGACTGCTTGGACCCCAACCTCATCACTTATTAACGATGGAGTCAATGTTGGGGTTGGTGTAACTCCCACTCAAAAGTTAGATGTAAACGGGAGTTTACGATTAAGAAGCACCCTTTACGACTACAATAATCTCGCAGGTTCGTTAAATCAAATTCTTACAAAAAGTACATCGGGTGTACTCTGGCAATCACCTTCGGCGCTAAGTATGGCTAGCGGTACAGGAATCTCTGGTCAACTAGCATTATGGTCAGGGGCTAATAGCTTGCAAGGGCTAACAAATTTATCATGGACTGCTCTTTCAGCCCTTCAGGTTCAAAGTATCGCCAACCCTGGAGTGGACGATCCAATCTTTGAAGTAAAAAACAAGGATGGAAAGGTTGTGTTTGGTGTTTACCAAGGAGGAGTTCGTATTTATGTTGAGGATGCACCAATAGTAAAAGGTGCAAAGGGAGGATTTGCCGTTGGTGGGCTCACAAACCAATCGAAAGCTGCTCCTTACGAATATTTTAGGATAACCCCAGATAGCGCTCGTATCAATGTTAAAGAAGTTCCTTCAGTTAAAGGGGCCAAGGGAGGTTTTGCTGTTGGTGGGCTCACAAACCAATCGAAAGGTGGTCCTAATAGCTATATGCAGCTTACACCTTACAACTACTTTATTGGTCATCTAAGCGGTATCAAAACTACCGGGTTGTACAACTCATTTATCGGTTATAATACCGGAATGGCTAATACTACGGGAAGTAACAACGTATTCCTTGGATACCAAACAGGTTACACTAACATAGGTGGATTCGACAACGTTTTTATTGGTAAAGAGGCTGGGAAACTAAACACTAGTGGTAGTGAAAATACTTTTATTGGCAATAAAGCAGGTAATGCAAACACTTTAGGAGGTTATAATACCTTTGTGGGTAGTGATGCTGGGATAAGCAATACCCTTGGTGATAGAAATACTTTTATTGGCAATAAAGCTGGTCTGTATAATACAGAAGGGGATAACAATGTTTTTATTGGTTATGTCGCTGGTGTACAAAATACTCTTGGTTATAATAATGCATTTATTGGTTATGCCACTGGTAACTCCAATACTACAGGGCATGATAATGCTTTCCTTGGAACATTTGCTGGGTGGAAGAATACTACTGGAATTTATAATACATTCATTGGAAACGAGGCTGGTGAATATAATACAATTGGCGATTACAATGTTTTTATTGGTCACCAAAGCGGGAACACCGATACAGCCAGCTTCAATACATTTATTGGCTATAAAACTGGATTCAATAATCTTTCTGGGAGATATAATGTTTACCTAGGATATGAAAGCGGCTGGTATTCAGGTTATGGAACCACATCTGACCCAAGTAATAACACCTTTATTGGGTATCAAACCGGTAAATACAATCAAACTGGTCAATTCAACACATATATTGGGTATCAGGCAGGTTACTCTCAGGCAACTTCTCCTTGGGGATCTGGAAACAATAACGTGTATTTAGGCTATAAATCTGGATTTGGCAATACAAGTGGTTACGATAATATTTTCTTGGGTAGTATTGCGGGTCAGTTAAACACATCAGGTCACGATAACGTTTTCTTAGGAAATACAGCGGGGAATGGTAACCTAACAGGTTACTATAATGTTTATATAGGCTCAGATGCTGGCAAAGTAGCTACTAATGCAAACTATAATGCATTTATTGGTTATCAAGCTGGTTTGTCAACAACTACTGGTGGTTTTAATGCTATGGTTGGTTATGAAGCCGGTGCAGCAAATACAACAGGGGTGAATAATTCTTACCTAGGATATTCAGCTGGTCTTACAAGTACAGGTACACATAATACCTACATAGGTGCAGAATCTGGCTATAACTCAGGCGCAGGTGATCATAATGTTTATCTTGGTACTAGCACTGGAAGAGAAGCAACTGGTGACTACAATGTTTTCATTGGATATGGTGCAGGATTCTCTAAAGCTGGCAGCAATAAACTATGTATAGCTAACTCATTTTCTTGGGTTGATGATTATAGTACAAGATCGTTAATTTATGGTGAATTCGACACCAAAAAATTAAGATTTAATGCCAATGTTGGTGTTAATGTTGATAATAGCACGTTTAAACTATATGTTCTTGATGATGTGGCCTCTAACGATAATCCTGCAATCTGGGGTCAACATAATATTACTCCTTATTACGGCATTGGAGTAAAAGGGAGTGGCGGTTACTATGGTGTTTATGGCGAGGCAACAGGTGTTGGTTCGGGTACACGTTTCGGAGTTTATGGATATGCATCAGGTGGTGCAACAAACTATGCAGGTTATTTTGTTGGCAATGTTACCGTAACCGGAACATTCACTAATCCATCTGATAGAAATTTAAAAAATAATATCATTCCGCTTTCAGGCTCACTCAAAAAAGTACTAAATCTACAAGGGGTAACCTTTGAATGGAAGTCGGAAAGCGAGCTTTCGGGTCTGCGCAAAAAATCTAATTCTGACAGTAAGGAAAAAGATAATAATCAGTTCAACTTCCCAAAAGGAACTCAGATTGGCGTAATTGCACAGGATGTTGAGAAAGTTTTACCTGAGCTAGTTCAAACGGATGGGGATGGTCTTAAATCAGTTGACTACATCAAAATGGTACCTGTACTGATTGAGGCCATTAAAGAGCAACAAAAATTAATAGATAAGCTAACGGAAGAGGTTGAAATTCTTAAATCAAAAAAATAAAACCCTCAGGTAGTTTTAAGTTTATTATTAAAAAGACTGAAACCTTGTGGTTTCGGTCTTTTTAATTACCATTCAACGATGTTACATACGAATTAAACCCTCATTTAAACTGTGCTTGTTATATTTTTAAACGATTTCAATCTCTATTTTTAATTAATATCTAAAAAAAGTGTATTTTTATTGATCAATCGTATTAGGGCTTGACATGAAAATATTCAAAATCTTTCTACTTCTATTACTCAGCAGTTTATCATCCCTCGGACAGATAAACAGATATGGTAATCCAATGATACGAAACTTCACTCCAGAGGAGTATGGAGCTAGCGAACAGAATTGGTCTATTATTCAGGATAATAGAGGTGTTATGTATTTTGGTAATGCCGAAAATGGTGTGTTAGAATACGATGGAAAATCTTGGCGGAGTATCCCAATCCCAAATAATTCAGAAGTACGTTCACTCGCTAAGGATGATGAAGGAACAATCTATGTTGGCGCTGTTGGCGATTTTGGATACCTAGCCCCCGATAGGCAAGGAAATATGCATTTTATTACCCTTTACACCTTCTCAAATGATAGCTTAAAATTTTCTGATATATGGAAAACATTCTTTCACGAAGGAAAGATTTATTTCTGCACTACCCAATTTATTTTCATATACGATAAAAAGACTGTTAAAGTAATTAACTGCGGGGTTCAATCGGAAAACGCATATCTATTCACATTTTTAATCAATAATCGGATTTACAAAGGAAGTTACAAAAAAGGATTGAGAGAATTAAGAGGAGATTCAATTACAGATGCACTCAATGGGAAGTTTCTAAAAGATAAGAGTATCTTTTCCATGATTCCTGATGGTTTAGAGCATGCTATAGTTGGTACTGATGGTGGAACCTTTAGATATAACCAGAATAACGGTAACTTTACACCGTTTGCCGAAAAATCTGATATAATCAAGAATGAACCTTTTGCTTACTATTGTATGCAGCAGCCCAATGGGAATTTTAGCTTTGCCTTTCCTTATTCACTTCATTATAATTATTTAGAAATTGACCAAAATCTGAATCCTACAGAGGCTTTTAATGCTAATACAGGGTTAAATGATGGATCAATAACTCACTTTTATCGTTCAGATAATAAAACTTCAGAAAGTCCTCTTTGGCTAACTACATTTTATGGTATATCAAAGGCTGAAATTCAATCTCCTTTCCGTCGATTCGGTAAAGAATCAGGGCTTAGCGGGCTTATTGTAGATGTTGTACGTTACAATGGTTCTCTATATATAGGAACCTTGGATGGACTATTCAAGCAGGTAGTAGAAAATGGTTTTATTAAATTTGTACCAACTAACATTACTAAATCTGTTTGGTCATTTGAGATTTTTAATAATCCCGAAACGCATAAAAAATCTTTACTTATTGGTTCAGATGATGGTATCTTTGAATTAAATGAAAAAGGGCTATTAACATCCATCAGTGAAAAGTTCAAAACCAAAATTTCACTTATTGGCTATAAACTTTTCCAATCAAAAATAAATCCATCGAGACTTTATATTGGGGATAAATCGTGTTTAGCAGCATTTGACTTTGTGAATGGAAATTGGGTTAACCAAGGACGTTTTCTCAAGGATGAACTTAAATCAACAATTCGTAGTATTGAAGAAGATAATCAAGGTAATCTTTGGATTGGAACCTATGTAGATGGTATCGTTAAACTGAGTGATAATAATACAAAGCTCCGGAATTACAAAACTGAAAGCGGATTACCCTCTACAAAAGAGATCATGATTTTCAACCACAACAACACCCTGTATTTCGAAACTAATAATAAAGGGTTGTATGCCTTCGATTATAAAAACGATAAATTTGTACCAACAGGTTTGCCAGGTGATAGTTCGAATATTCTTGATCATGGAGTTTATAGAATGGTTAAAACATCTAATGGTTTTGTTCTTGCTTGCCAAAATCAAAATAATTCCTACTGGTTAGAATTAGCCGAATTAGATAGCACTGGAAAATATTCGATTTATGAGACTCCTTTTAAACGCCTTCCAGCTAAATTTAGTGATGCTGTATATAATGATGATGGAATAATATGGATCAGTAGCGCAAAAGAACTTTATAGCTATAATCCAAAAATTAAGCGGGACTATCAAGTATCGTACAATGCACTAATTCGTAAGGTTAACGTTATTTCAAGCGAGGATTCAATTCTTTTTCAGGGAGCATCGTACTACAAAAATGGATATAACAAAAACATTGTATCGGTAACTCAAAACCCTGAGCAGATTTATAAACTTCCATACCGTTTCAACCGTTTGTTTTTTGAATTCAGCGCTACGTTCTACGAAAAAGAGGAGGAGACTGAATTCAGCTGTTACCTAGAGGGATTTGATGAAAGCTGGTCGATGTGGAGCAAGAAACCTGAAGCAACTTACACCAATTTAAGGGAAGGTAGTTATATCTTTAAGGTAAAAGCCCGAAATATATATGGAACCGAAAGCACAATTGCAGAGTATAAATTCTCTATTGCACCACCATGGTACCGTACAATTATGGCTTGGATATTATACTCAATACTATTCATTGCTTTAATATGGATTATAGTAAGATGGAATACCCGAAGACTAGTAGCGGAGAAAGAAGAGCTCGAAGAAATTGTTAAGGAGCGTACCGCCGAGGTTGTTGCTCAAAAGGATGAGATTGAAGGTCAGAATGAAAAGATATCGATACAAAATGAAGAGATAAAAAGTAGCATTCACTATGCTAGCCGAATACAGGGTGCTATTTTAACTCCAAATGAGCAGATTGAAAAAATTTTCAACGAGTTTTTTATTCTATTTCTACCCCGCGATATCGTTAGCGGCGACTTTTACTGGGTTACAAAAGTAGGCACCAAAAAGATTTGCGTTGTGGCCGACTGCACTGGACACGGAGTGCCCGGTGGATTTATGAGCATGCTTGGAATGTCGTTCATTAGTCAGATTATTAGCAAAGGTGAAAGTTTTCATCCTGGAGATATCCTCAATCAGCTCCGAACATCGGTAATAAACTCACTACACCAAACTGGTGAGATTGGAAGTAGCAAGGATGGTATGGACATTGCCATTTATGTAATTGATGAGGAGACGAACATCCTAGAGTTCTCGGGGGCGAATAACCCACTGGTACATATTAGGAATAACGAGCTAAACCATATCAAGAGTGATAAAATGCCTATCGGCATCCATATGCGAGCCGACGAACCTTTTTCAAATCATACAATAGAACTTTTACCGGGCGACTGTATTTATACTTTCTCCGATGGTTATGTCGACCAGTTTGGTGGACCCGATGCCCGTAAGTTTATGATTAAAAACTTTAAGGATCTACTGCTTGAAATACACCAAAAACCTATGACCGAGCAAAGAGAAATACTACATAAGACTCTTCTTGATTGGCATGGAACATCGCCACGGATTGATGATGTTGTAGTAATGGGGGTTAGAGTTTAATCTTGATATAATGTTTATCGCAATCAGTTTTTTTCTAATTTTGCTTGAACCCAAAAAACAATCGTCTTGGAAATAAATCTCATTATTAGGGAACTTCTTGCAAAGCATAACTTTGTTAGCCTGCCCGGAATAGGAAGTTTTACTCAAAAATATGAACCTGCTTTTCCATCGGCAGATGGAAGGAGTTTTATTCCACCCAAGCAGATCGTATCCTTTGACACTTCCCGCACATTTAATGATGAGGCGATTGAAAACTATCTTTGCGAAAAAGAAGGGATTAGTCATCCTGAAGCATCCGACATACTCAAAATTTTTATCGATAGATTAAATTATGATCTCGATAGCGGAAAACCTCGTGTTTTTGAAAACGTTGGCGAACTTTTTAAAAATAAAAAAGGTAGAATACGCTTTGAGCAAGCAGCTGATATTGACTCTGCACTCTCAACCTTTGGTCTAAAACCTTTGGAGGTTGAGAAAATAACACCAAAAAAATCTAAAAAGATAAATGAACCAAAAGGCCCTTCAAAAAACGATACTAATACCACAAAAAAATCTACATCTAAACTTTTTGTGATTTCATCGCTTGTAATTGTAGTTGCAGCATTAACCGCTACATTTATACTGATACCTGATTTCCGCTTTTGGGAAAATTTTATCCCTGCAAATAAATCTGTTTCCGAAAACTCTGCAGAATTAAATCGAAAATTGGTAGAGACAAAATTGGCCGATAGCGTTATTGCTAAGAAAGATTCATTAATTGAAGAAGTTGATCAAAGCATTAAAGAAAACAACAATAAAAAGACCGCATTAAACTACCAAGAACCAAAAAAACAGGATAATAAAACATACTACCTTATAGTTGGCAGCTTTGGTAAAGTTGAAAATGCTCAAAAAATGTTGGAGCGATTTAAGCAAAAAGGCTTTACTCCCGACATAATTCAAGGCAACAGCATGTATAGAGTTTCGATTGGGAAAACAACCGATAAAAACCAAGCATTATTCAACTTTAATAAATTCAAAGCGGAAAACCCCAACGAATCCGTTTGGTTACTCGAAATATAACTGCTTTGTCCTTTTGATTTAGGACAAAGCAATCGAATTAACTTATCTATTTATGAGAAAACAGAAATTGTCAATCTGCATTGCTATACTTGTATCCATTACAACTAGCTCTATAGCACAGGAAAAGCATCTAATCTCAAATAATTCATACCGAGCTCTTGTTCACGAGCAATTCATAAAGAGCAAATCCTTAGCAAAAGGAAGAACCAATGCACTTTTCGGTGTTTTCAATAAGCCAATATCCCTCGAACAAAAGGAAGCTCTTGAATTTCTTTTTGCCTTTATGCCCTTAAGCGATTTAGCGATGCACAACGGTGAATATGTTTTGGCTCAAGCAAAAACAGCCCTGCAAGCACAAGAATTCTTTACTTGGGGAAAAACTATCCCTGAAGATATTTTCAGACATTTCGTTCTCCCCTACCGTATCAATAATGAGTACACAGATACTGCCCGTCAGGTTTTTTTCAATGAAATAAAGAATAGAATCAAAGGGATGACCATGTATGATGCAGCGCTTGAGGTTAACCATTGGTGTCACGAGAAGGTATCGTACAAAGGTTCGGATGAGCGAACCTCTGGGCCACTATCAACCGTTAGGAATGCGCTTGGACGCTGTGGTGAGGAATCAACCTTTACCGTTTCAGCGATGAGGGCAGTTTGCATTCCTGCTCGGCAAGTTTATACCCCACGCTGGGCGCATACCGACGATAATCATGCCTGGGTAGAAGTTTGGGTAGATGGAAAATGGTACTATTTAGGAGCGTGTGAGCCTGAACCCGAACTGAATATGGGATGGTTCTCAGCACCAGTAAAACGAGCAATGATGACCCATACCATTGTATTTGGACAGTATCAAGGCTCGGAAGAAAAACTTCAGCTTGACGATAAGTTTACCCGTGTAAACCTGCTTGCCAATTATACCTCAACAAGAGAAGTTCCTGTAAAGATTATTGACAATAATGGTCATTCAGCCGAAAAGGCAAAAGTTGAATTTATGCTTTATAACTACGCTGAGTTCTATCCTATAGCAACTAAGTACACCGACAAGAAGGGCTTCTGCTCATCTATAACAGGATTTGGGGATTTGATGGTTTGGGCTTCAAAGGCTGGAAATTACGGGTATCAGAAAGTTTTAAGAAACTCAACCGATACAATAATTATCAATCTCAATCAACCATCATATAAGGCATTCACAGAAAATTTCGATATTACTCCACCTGCTCTACAATCAGTTCCATCGGCAGATCCTATAAAGGCGTCTGCTAATAATATAAGGTTACAGCAGGAGGATGCCATTAGGAATAAGTACATATCAACATTCATTGATACACTCTCATGTTTTGAAGTTTCTCTCGACAGGGGATTAGATTACAAGCAAGTAGCTCATTCTCTAAAAAATAGTAGAGGGAATTGGAAGGAAATTTACCAATTCATTAGTACGGTACAAAAAGAGGATACTGCAAATTGCATAGCGATTCTAAATAATATTTCTGAAAAGGATTTACATGATATACTTGCTTCAACACTAAACGACCATTTAAAAAGCATCAATGTATACCCAAGCATTGATGTTAATATTGCAAGAGAAAATTTCAATAAATACATCCTTTCTCCTCGTATAGGAAAGGAGTTTGTTACCACCTGGCGGAACTATTTGCAAAAAGCATTTTCAATAACAGAGGCTGAAAAGTTCCAAAAAAATCCTCAACTACTTATTAATTGGATAGTTCAAAATATAAAGATTGATACTACAAGCAACTACTATAATGTTGCATTAAGCCCCGAAAGCGTTTACGAAATGAGGGTTGCGGATAAGTACTCGCGAAATATATTCTTTGTTGCCGCTTGCCGTAGCTTTGGTATTGCTGCTCGATTAGAAGCAGCAACCCATAAGCCTCAATACCTTCAATACAATAAGTGGATTGACGTGCTATTTGAAAAGCAGATTATTGCTGAACTTCCAAAGGGGGAAGTTATTCTGATTAACCAATCGGATGATAAGAACTTTATCCCTCAATACTATACCCATTTCACCATTGCTCGCTTCGACAAAGGTCAATTTACAACTCTTGATTATGAGTTTGACCAAAATCTTAAAACATTCCCCTGTACGCTAACCCTCGAAACGGGCTACTACCGATTAATGACAGGAAACAGGCTTAATGATGGCTCTGTTAAATGCAGAATTGAGTATTTCAATATTGAAAAAGGTAAATCAATAACTCTTCCTATTTTAGTTCTTCCAATCGAAGCACAAACAGGGGCTCTTGGAAAAGCTGAGATAAATGCCGGTTTCAAATTTATGGATGAGTCGGAATACAGGCTTAGCTGCTTTCTGAGGGATCAGGGTCTAGTTGTAGCAGTGATCGATCCCGATAAGGAACCAACCAAGCACTTGATGGAGGATATACAACTTGTAAAAAATGGTTTAAATAATTGGGGCGGGTCAATACTGTTCATCGTTGCAAAAGATAAACTAAGTAAAGTCTTCGATCCTTCTGTATATAAGAATTTGCCTTCGAATTGTTTTTTTGGCTATGATCCGACGGGAGAAATTACCGATGCCATCGATTTGATGTGCGGTCTGAATCCTGGGGTACAATATCCGCAAGTATCAATTATAAATGCCAAGGGCGAAATTATCTTTTACTCCGAAGGGTATAGCATTGGAATGGGGGAAACGGTTTTGAAGAATCTTAAAAGCGATAAGTGAAAAGCGACAAGAGTCAAGTGAAAGATTATTTGTAGATAATTCAAGAATACTTTTTTAAAACTAATAAACTAGATGTTAATCCTTGAGGTTTGTGCAAGTTCCCTACAAAGCGCAATAAATGCTCAGCAGGCTGGGACTCATCGCATTGAACTTTGTGAAAGTTTGCAGCAAGGGGGCACAACCCCATCATACGGTTTATTGGCAAATGTACGTAAGCATTTAACTATCAAAATAAATGTTTTAATTCGTCCACGATCAGGCGATTTCCTATACTCCGATCTAGAGTATCAGATTATTCAAGATGACATTAAAATGGCAAAGAAACTTGACGCTGATGGCGTTGTTTGCGGAATTCTACTGCCTAATGGAGATGTTGATGTTGAACGAACTAAACATCTTGTTGAACTTGCAAAGCCCATGTCGTTTACCTTCCATCGAGCATTTGATTTTACCAACGATCCATTTAAGGCATTGGAAGATGTTATATCAACAGGTGCGGATTGCCTATTGACCTCTGGTCAACAACCAACCGCCATTCAAGGGCTACATCTAATCTGGGATCTTATAAAAACTGCAAAAAACCGAATAATTATCATGCCAGGCAGCGGAGTTAATGCTGATAATATCGAATATCTAGCTGAAACAGGGGCTACTGAATTCCATATGAGTGGAACTGCACCCATTGAGAGCGGTATGGTATTTCGAAAATGGGGCATGTCTTTGGGGAACGCTGAAACAGATTACAAGATTCTTGAGAGCAATATTGAAAAGATAAAGGCAGTACTGACTTTCATTACTTAAAATTACCGCAGAGACGGAGGTTATGATGAATTTCTCTGCGCACTCTACGTCTCCGCGGTTCAACACCTCTTCTCCTTAACATTAAATTAACATTCCTCCCAAATTCTTAACCTAGAGTTAATGTTCTCATAATCATGAGGCAATATTCATAGTCTTTCTTTGTATCAAGAAAAAAAGAAAAAACTAAACTCTATGAAAAAGAAATTTAATCTACTCACAATTGCTCTATTAGCATTCACAGTGAATGCTTTCGCTCAGGAATTAACAAATCCTATTGATACCCTTGCCGCTTATGTTCAAAAGATGAACTCAAGTGTTACCACACTTCAGAAATTTAAGGTAACTGGGTATATGCAGGCTCAATACCAAAAAGCCGATTCAATGGGTATTAAGTCGTTCTCAGGTGGCGACTTCGACCCAAAAACCGATAACCGCTTTGCAGTACGTCGCGGTAGAATCAAATTTGCCTACTCTGGAACGCTTAGCAACTACGTATTACAGTTAGAAGCAACCGAAAAGGGTGTTTCAATAAAAGATGCATACCTGAACTTTACAGAACCTTGGTTACAAGCGTTTACGGTAACAGGTGGTGTATTCAACCGTCCATTCGGATTTGAAGTTCCGTACTCATCGTCTTCACTCGAATCACCCGAGAGAGCAAGATTTAATCAAACCCTTTTCCCTGGCGAAGAGGATTTAGGCGCATCGTTAACCTTTCAAATGCCAAAGGCTTCGCCTTGGAACTTTATAAAGGTTGAAGGAGGCTGGTTTGCCGGTAACGGCATCAACCCTGAATTTGATGAGAAGAAAGATTTCATCGGTCATATTGGTTTGCAAAAATCAATCCTCAACGAGACTGTAAAATTCGGTGTTGGAGCATCATACTATAATGGTGGTGTTTATCAAGGTACTGCAAATGCTTATAAGATGTCGGAATCAGGCGGAACTAAAATATTCCTCAAAACCCCTGCATCTGATACCATTGGAACATACCATAAAAGGGAGTACAAAGGCTTTGATGCTCAGCTTACCTTTGAAACAGCAATTGGATTAACAACACTGCGGGGTGAATATGTATACGGAACTCAACCCGGTACAGATAAATCTACAACAAGCCCTACTGCTGATTTTACTAAAACAAGTCCCACTGTTAAGAATGGTACTGTAGTAGTATCTTCGATTCCAGATTCTTATGTAAGAGAATTCAATGCAGGATACTTTCTACTAAGCCAAACCATAGCGCGCACACCTCTTACACTGATTGTTAAGTACGATTTCTACGACCCAAATACAAAGGTTAAAGGCGATGAGATTGGTAAATCAGTAGTAGCAACTGGCGTTAAGGCCACAACCGAGGCTGATATAAAACACACAACCCTTGGGTTAGGAGTTCTGTTCGCAGTTTCAAGCAATGTTAAGATAACCGCTTACTATGATATGGTTACTAACGAAAAGACAACTAATCTTAAACCTGATTTCACAAAATCAAATTCAAACTTCTCGAAAGACTTAAAAGACAACGTTTTCACACTAAGATTACAATACAAGTTTTAATGTCATGCTGAGCTTTTGCGAAGCATCTATTCCCTAAAAGATTCTTCGCTACGCTCAGAATGACAAAAAACATTAAAAACAAAATACCATGAAAAGAATAATTATTTCAGTCATCGCGCTAGCCTTTGCAATCAACGGACAGGCGCAACGAATTAAGGGTAGCGATACCATGCTCCCACTGTCACAAAAAGAAGCCGAAATGTACATGAAAGCCAATAGCACCAACAAAGTAACCGTAACCGGCGGTGGTAGCGGTGTTGGTATTGCTGCGCTAATCGATGGAACTACGGATCTAGCTCAATCATCTCGCAAAATAAAGATGGACGAGAAGATAAAACTACAAGAAGCAGGTGTTACTTACAAAGAAGTTGTCGCTGCATTCGATGCTCTTGCAGTGGTTGTAAACCCAAGTAATGGTGTAAGTCAATTAACACGCGAACAACTCGAAGGAATCTTTACAGGTAAACTTAAAAACTGGAAGGATGTTGGTGGCGAAGATTTGAAGATTATCGTTTACTCACGTGAGACAAGTTCTGGTACATACGAGTTCTTTAAAGAGCATGTTATGAATAAAAAGAACTTTGCTAACGATGTACTTAGCATGCCTGCAACAGGTGCAATTGTTCAGAGTGTAAGCCAAACAAAAGGTGCAATTGGATATGTGGGTTTAGCATACCTTGACAAGAGTGTAAAAGCCTTACATGTATCATATGATAAGGGAAAAACATTTATTGGTCCTTCAATGGAAACTGCAAAGAATAAAACCTACCCAATTATCAGACCTCTTTACTACTACTATAGCACAAAGGTTGAAAGCAAAGTAAAACCATACCTTGATTTTGTACTATCGGATGAAGGACAAAAGATTGTTGAACAGGTTGGGTATGTACCATTAAATAGATGATTTACCCACCCTTACCCCTCCTTTAAAAAAGGAGGGGTAAGGGTTTTCCCTCTCTAAAGTAAGACTAAGAGGGGTAAAAACATAAAAATCAATATAATGCCAAAACCTTTTTATAAGAAACTGTTTGAAAAAATAATCGAAGGGATACTTGCATTAAGCGGAAGTATTACAAGCCTTGCGGTTCTTCTGATCGTGATCTTCCTTTTCAAGGAGGGTCTTGGTCTTTTTAACCGTAGCCCAATCTCCGAAGGTTATGTGCTGGCCGTGAATAAAAGCAATCCAATTTCCAAAATCGATGCGAATCTGGTTAAGCAAATTTTCGACCAAGAAATAACCAACTGGGAAAAGGTTGGAGGAAAAAAGGATTCGATAATTCTTTTTCACCTTGATGATATCAACTCAATTTATACCGAAGCCCAAATAGGCGAAAACCTTGAAAATCTGCCAACCTGCATAAGCAATGTGGTTGATAGCATTGGCGGAATTGTGGCATTTGTGCCAAAGTCATATATCAAAAGCGATTTCAAGGGAAAGGTTATTGAACCTGTAAACATAACACCAAAAGAATTTTTACTTGGGAAAGAGTGGTATCCAACCGCCGAACCCTCGGCACAGATGGGGATTCTCCCAATACTACTCGGAACGCTTTGGGTTAGCCTGGGGGCAATTCTACTATCGCTCCCTCTAGGGCTTGCTGTTGCCATTTACATGGCGGAGATAGCCAATGCGAGAGTTCGGAATATCTTCAAGCCTATCATTGAACTTTTGGCTGGAATACCTTCTGTTATATATGGTTTCTTTGGGTTAGTAGTTATCGTACCGTTGATTCAAACCGTTTTTAACCTACCCGTTGGTGAAACCGCATTGGCAGGAAGTATTATCCTTGCAATTATGGCCTTGCCAACTATTATAACCATTGCTGAAGATTCTTTAAGAACAACGCCTCGCTCGATGAAAGAGGCAAGTCTTGCTCTAGGAGCAAGTCGTTGGCAAACCATCTATAGAATTGTAATACCTTATTCAATATCCGGAATTACAGCGGCAGCAATTCTTGGAATAGGAAGAGCAATCGGCGAAACCATGGCAGTGCTAATGGTTACAGGTAATGCAGCAGTTATGCCACACTCATTTCTTGAGCCTGTGCGAACAATTCCGGCTACCATAGCAGCAGAACTTGGAGAATCGCCAAAGGATGGGCTTCATTATCAAGCTCTCTTTATCCTTGGAAGCATCCTTTTTATTATGACACTTATTATCAACCTAACGGTTGAGTATATCTCATCGCGAAACAAACTGGGCAAACGGTAATTTATTCGGAAATGATATCTGAAAAACGAACAAAAATAGAGAAAAGTAAAAAGCGGAGCGAGCAGATTGCCTTTGGTATATTCCGTGCGATGAGTATTCTTGTTGTGGGTATTCTGTTTTTTATCCTCGGATTTATTGTTGTAAAAGGGATATCGGTTATTAGCTGGGATTTTATCACCAAGATGCCCGAGGATGGAATGACTAAGGGTGGAATTTACCCTGCAATTATCGGAACATTCTGCCTTATCGGAGGTAGCATACTTTTCAGCTTTCCAATCGGTGTCATGTCTGGAATTTATATCAATGAATATGCTACAAATGGTAAACTCGTTCGGTTTATCCGATTAATGACCAACAATCTTGCAGGTATCCCTTCCATTGTATTTGGATTATTTGGGATGTCGCTTTTTGTAAACACGCTTGGTTTCGGCGATTCAATAATTGCAGGCTCATTAACGCTTGGATTAATGACTCTTCCCGTGGTTATAAGAACCACTGAGGAGGCGCTAAAATCGGTAGATAACTCATTCCGCCATGGAAGCTACGCCTTGGGCGCATCAAAGCTACAAACCATTCGCAGAGTAACACTACCCATAGCATATCCAAATATCATAACAGGTTTGATACTCTCAATCGGTAGAGTTTCGGGTGAAACAGCCCCTATCCTATTCACAGTGGCAGCCTATTTTCTACCAAAACTTCCGCATAGTATCTTCGATCAAGTGATGGCTCTACCGTATCACCTTTATGTATTGGCAACAAGCGGAACAAATATCGAGGAATCGAGGCCAATGGCATACGGAACTGCACTTGTACTTATAATGATTGTATTAATCCTGAACCTACTTGCCAACGCGCTCCGTAGATATTTCAGCAAAAAAGTTAAAATGAACTAAACATGGCAAAGATAGAAACCTTAGATGCCAATCTATTTTACGGCGATTTTCATGCCCTGAAAAATATCTCCATGCAAATGGAGGAGAATACGGTTACGGCTCTAATCGGCCCTTCGGGATGTGGAAAATCAACATACCTAAGGCTTTTCAACCGAATGAATGACTTAATCGACAGCACTAGAATTACTGGACAAATTCTTGTTGATGGAGAGGATATCTACCGCAAAAACATCAATGTTGATGAACTCCGTATCAAGGTAGGTATGGTGTTTCAAAAGCCAAACCCTTTTCCAAAAAGCATATTCGAGAATGTAGCCTATGGGTTACGAGTTAATGGAGAGAAGAACAAGTCCTATATTGAAGATAAAGTAGTTCAATCCCTTAAACAATCGGCCCTGTGGAATGAAGTTTCGGATAAATTAACTAAATCCGCTTTTGAACTCTCTGGTGGTCAGCAGCAAAGGCTTTGTATTGCCCGTGCGTTGGCCATATCACCGTCGGTAATTCTAATGGATGAACCAGCCTCTGCGTTAGACCCACTATCAACGGCAAAAATAGAGGAGCTGATTCACGAACTTAAAAAAGAATACACCATTGTAATCGTAACCCACAATATGCAGCAAGCATCGAGGGTGAGCGATTATACAGCATTTTTTTATCTAGGAGAACTTGTTGAATACGGACAAACCGTTGAGATATTCACCAAACCAAAACTCAAGCATACGGAGAATTACATTACGGGAAGATTTGGTTGAAAAATAAACACAGAGACACGGAGACACAGAGTATTATTATTCTGTCTTTTGTCTTTACCTTTACTAACGATATTTAATTAAATAATAAACTATGACTCACCTAGATACCGAACTAATCAAGCTAAAGCATCAACTTTTTGAGATGTGGTCGTTGGTAATTTCGCAGGTTGAAACTTCGCGCGAAGCGCTAATGAATTTCGATAAGGGTGCTGCGTCCGAGATTGCATTTAAAGAGAAGATGGTTGATACTTATGAGCTGAAAATTGACCGCGAATGCGAAAACATTATTGCACTATATAACCCTGTTGCTTCAGACCTTAGGCTAACGCTTGCAATACTTAAAATCAACACCGACCTGGAACGAATCGGTGATTTTGCTCGTGGTATTGCAAGATTTGTTAAGAAATGTCCAAAGGAAAGCATCAACCCTGAGCTGCTTAAGGTTTGCCAGTTTGATGACCTTATAAAAAATGCCATTGAAATGCTTAACGATGCTAAAAGTTCACTTGAACACGAAAATACGAGAATGGCCGTTAGCATCTTCTCACACGATGATTTTTTGGATGATGTACACCATAATTCCAATAAAATCATTGCCAATTATATTAAAAAGCACCCCGATGAGATTGATGAAGCTTTAAACCTACATAGCATTATCCGTAAGGTAGAGCGCATTGGTGACCATTGCAGCAATATTGCCGAGGAGATTGTCTTCTATATCGAGGCAAAAGTGTTAAAGCATAGCGGCAAAATAAAGACTGTTTAATCTTTTTGACATAACGAATTACTTTATTCTTTCAGATTGTTCTTTCAGATATTTTCATTCTGAAAGAACATTTTTGTTTTAATACAAATCATAATTATACTTCCGCTTTTCAGTAATCATAAAGCATAGGTTATTATATAATTTATATCGGAATAATCTGCTATTTATCATTATTAATCATTTCTTAACACTAGCGTTGCGTCTTAGAGCCTGTTTAAATATTTTTAATCATCATAACAATAGATGCTAGCAGTACCCATGCCTCACTTGTTTCCATATCCGCTTCATAATCCCTGCTTAAACGTCGAAACCAGGAGAACCAAGCAATGGAACGCTCAACAAT